>JAAYAV010000127.1 GCA_012719195.1 Anaerolineae bacterium
AGGCGGCGCGGCGATTCGACACAACTACACACACCTCGGCGTGAGGGATCGATCCGTCGGTGACTGCGTCGATGATGGCCTGCAGGTTGGAACCGCTTCCGCTGGCGAGAACGGCGATGCGCGATTTAGCCCCGGGGGCGGGCCGCTGCGCCGGCGCCACTACACTAACTCCACGGCGGTGTCGCGGCGGGGGACGATCTCGCCGATGTGGGCGCTCCCCGGGCCGCCCAGGGTGAGGGCGCGACGCACGTCGGCGGCGGGAACTACGACCAACATGCCCATGCCCATGTTGAACACACGAAACATCTCTCGCTCGTCCACGTTGCCCAACTGAGCGATCAGGCGGAACAGGGGGGGCACCGTCCACGAGTCGCGCCGAACCAACGCGGTCAGGTCGGAGGGCAGGATGCGGGGGATGTTGTCGTAGAAGCCGCCGCCGGTGATGTGTACGAGGCCCTTGACTTCCAGCGCCTCGCGCAGCCGGCGCACATGGGGGAGGTAGGAGCGATGGGGGGCAAGAACGGCTTCGGCCAAGCTCACGCCCAGGTCGGGATGGACGGCCTCCAGGTCGCTTTGGGCGAAGACGCTGCGCACCAGAGTGTACCCGTTGGTATGGGGGCCGGAGGAGGGCAGCCCGATGATCTGATCTCCCGCGGTGATGCGCCGTCCGTCTATAACTCGGTCACGCTCGATTAGTCCAACGATGGAGCCCACCACGTCGAACTGGCCCGGCTGGTAGACGCCGGGCAACTCGGCCGTCTCGCCGGCGATGAGGGCGCAGCCGGCGTCGCGGCAGGCCTTGGCCATGCCGGAGACAAGCGCGGCGATGATCTCCGGCTGAACCTTGGGGGTAGCGAGGTAGTCCATGAAGAACAGCGGCTCGGCACCCTGCACGAGGATGTCGTTGATGGAGTGGTTGACGATGTCCTCGCCCAGCCCCTCGTAGCGGCCGACGCGAGCTGCGAGCATGGTCTTGGTGCCCACGCTGTCGGTGGAGGCGACAAGCACCGGGTGGTCCATATCGGTCAGCCGCACGGCCGAGTAGAGCCCGCCGAAGTGACCCATGCCTCCCAGCACTTCGGGTCCGTAGGTGGAGCGGACCGCCTCGGACATGAGTGTCAGGGCGCGCATCTTGGCGTCGATGTCGACGCCGGCGCGGGTGTAGGCGCTGCCTTCGGGCTGGGACATGTCAGTCATCCCCCATTCACGGTGCTGTCTTGAGTGAGCCGCGATAGCGTGATGAATCAGGCGCGGCCGGCGAAGGCCAGCCCCTTGGCGCCGACGTCGGTGCGGTAGTGAGCTCCCTGGAAGCTGATCGCCTGCACGCCCCGGTAGGCGTCCCGAATGGCCGTCTCCAGGTCCGGCCCGGTAGCGGTCACCCCCAACACGCGACCGCCGGCCGTGAGCAATCGGCTCCCCTGGAGGCGCGTGCCGGCGTGGAACACCTGGCAGCCGAGCCGTTCCGCCTCCTCCACACCGTCGATGGGAAGGCCGGTCTGGTAGCGCCCAGGGTAGCCGCCCGACGCCATAGCCACGCAGACGCAGGCGCCCGGACGCCAGTTCACCGACGTCGGGTCGAGCCTGCCCTCAGCGCAGGCAAGGAGCACTTCGGCCAGGTCCGCCTCCAGCAGGGGCAGGACCACCTGTGCCTCCGGATCCCCGAAGCGACAGTTGAACTCGAGCGTCTTGATGCCCCTCGGTGTGAGGATGAGCCCGGCGTAGAGGACGCCGCGATAGGGCCGACCCTCGGCGGCCAGTCCCCTAACGGCGGGGAGCAGCACGCACTCGATCGCTTGCTGTCGCAGTTCCGGGGTCAGAACGTCGGCCGGAGCATAGGCGCCCATGCCACCGGTGTTGGGGCCCTGATCACCGTCGAATACCGCCTTGTGATCCTGCGCGGAGACCAGCGGCGCCACTCGCTCCCCGTCGGTGAAGGCAAGGAGGGACACCTCCTGACCCTCGAGGCGCTCCTCTACCACCACGCTGCGGCCGGCGACTCCGAACTGCCCCTCCAGGAGCATGTGGCGCAGGGCGGCCTCTGCCTCGGCGTAGGTCTGGGAGACCACCACACCCTTTCCGGCCGCCAGCCCGTCTACCTTGACGGCCGGCGGCAGGGGCAGGGAGCGGGCGAAGGCTACCGCCTCGTCGTAGTCAGTGAAGGCCCCGTACTCGGCCGTGGGAATGGCGTGCCGCTGCATGAAACCCTTGGAGAAGACCTTGGACGACTCGATCTCAGCGGCGGCCCGGTTGGGCCCCGCGATGGTGCGCCCTGCCTCCTGGAAAGCATCCACTATTCCCAGGGCGAGGGGCGCCTCCGGGCCCACGATAGTCAGGTCAACCGAACGCTCTCTCGCCAGCGCGAGGAGGGCGGGGATGTCCTCCGCCCCGACGGCAACGTTCTCTGCCTCGCGGGCCGTTCCCGGGTTGCCGGGGGCGACCAGGAGCGAGTCGACTGAGGGGGAGCGCCGGAGGCTCCAGGCTAGGGCGTGCTCGCGGCCACCCGAACCGACCAGCAGCACCCTCATCGCAGTGCCTCGAACGACTGCTTGTCCTGGGCGGCCTCAACCTCCACCGGGTAGCAGCCGGTGAAGCAGGCGCTGCAGAAGGGGCCATCGGCACGGCCGGTGGCGGCGATCATGGCTTCCAGCGACAGGAAAGCGAGGCTATCGGCGTGGATGTGACGCCGGATCTCTTCCACGGACATACGGTGGGCGATCAGTTCCTGGTAGGTGGCCATGTCCACCCCCATGAAGCAGGGGTGGCGAAGCGGTGGCGAAGAGATGCGGACGTGGATCTCCTTGGCGCCGGCGTCGCGAAGCAGGTCCACGATCCGGCCGGTGGTCGTGCCGCGCACGATGCTATCGTCGACCACCACCACTCGCTGCCCCCGCAGGTTGTCGGGGAGGGGATTGAGCTTCAGCGTGACGCCCACGGCCCTCTGTTGATCGTCCGGCTGGATGAAGGTGCGGCCGATGTAGCGGTTCTTGGTCAGGCCCTCGTTGAAGGGTAGACCGCTTTCGTGGGCGTAGCCGATGGCCGCGGCCGTGGCGGAGTCGGGCACGCCGATGACCATGTCGGCGTCCACCGGGTGCTCCTGGGCCAGGGCGGCGCCCAGCTGTCGACGCACGGTGTGGAGCCAGCGACCGTCGAGGACACTGTCCGGCCGGGCGAAGTAGATGAACTCGAAAATGCACAAGCTGGGCTGACCAGGCTCGCGTCCGCGGATGCTGGTGACACCGTTGCGATCAACGCGGACGATCTCGCCCGGCTCGATCTCGCGGACGAACTCGGCGCCCACGGTGGTGAGGGCGCAGGACTCGGAGGCGATCACCCAGCCTTCGCCCAGGCGACCCAGGCACAGCGGTCGGAATCCCTGCGGGTCGCGCACTCCGTACAGGGCGTTGCGAGTGAGCACAGTGAGCGAGTAGGCGCCTTCGGCCCGGGCCATGAACGAGCGGAGGCGGTCGGTCCAGTTGTCGCCGTTACCTCCGGCGATCATCTGGGTGATGACCTCGCTGTCGCATGAGGTGGTAAGGCCGACCCCCTTCTCGAGCAGTTGCCGTCTCAGAGCGCCGGTGTTGACCAGGTTGCCGTTGTGGGCGACAGCGAGCGGCCCAAGAAAGGACTCGAGAACGAAAGGTTGGGCATTGACGAGGCGCGACGAGCCCTTGGTGCTGTAGCGGTTGTGGCCGATACCGATGTGGCCTTCCAGTGGGCGGAGAGCCTCTTCGGTGAAGACCTGCATCACCAGGCCCATGGCCTTGTGAACGCGGACGGACTGGCCGTCCGAGACGGCGATGCCGGCACTTTCCTGTCCGCGGTGCTGCAGGGCGCTCAGCCCGTAGAAGGCGGTCCGAGCAACATTGGCGCCCGGCAGGAAGACGCCGAAGACGCCGCAGCTTTCGCGGGGGCGGTCGAGTTCCAGGCTGTAGTTGTCTGGGGACATCACTACGGCACTAACCTTTCTGTAGGGACTGATCATCGGCGAGGATGCGCTCCTCGGCGGCGCTGTGCTGTTGCCGCACCACTTCCGCAAGTGCCTCATCGCCGAGGCTCAGTATCTTCGCCGCTGCCAGCGCGGCGTTGGCGGGGTCGAGCACCAGCAGCGGCGCCACTCCCCCGGGCATTCGCAGTGAAGAGAACACGTCCGCGCCGGCAAACGCGTCCGAGTACGGCGGACAGGTGATCACGGGAGCTGTCACCGACGCGTCCACCAGGCCGCCCAAAGCATTGGAGCGGCCGGCTATGGCGATGTAAACCCGCGACCCGCCTTGAGCCTCGTAGGAGGAGAGAATCGCGAGGAGATGCGCGGCGCTCTTGTGAGCCGACGCGACTCGCACCTCAACGGGCACGCCCCAGTCTACCAGGGGCTTGCGGATGCGCTCGGCATGCTCCCGGTCGGAGCCCGATCCCATGATGATGATGACCCTGCCAGACACTTGTTCCGCTCCCTGCTGCTAGACGCCTATGCCGACGGTGCGGAGGGCGTCTCGAATGCGAAGCTCGGCTGGGTACTCCGCCGGCTCGAATGGGGTGCCGGTAATGGCCTCGAAGAGGCGGATGTAGCGCTCCGCCGCCGCGACAGTCAGGTCGTCGTCCATGAGCGGCGGCTCCCCGTCGCCTCGGTAGCCCTGCTCGGCGTACCAGAGGCGGACGAACTCCTTGTCCAGGTTCTCCGGTTCCTCGCCCCGCGCTCGCCGCTCCTCATAGGTGTCGGCCTTCCAGAAGCGGGAGGAGTCAGGAGTGTGGACCTCGTCGATGACGACGATACGGTCGCCGACGCGGCCGAACTCGTACTTGGTGTCCACCAGAATGATACCCGCCTCCCGGCAGATCTCCTGCCCACGGGTGAAAAGCCCGATGGCCGCCTGCGTGATAGCGTCCCAGTCTGCCTGAGACACCAGGCCGCGCTCCACAATCTCGGCCGGGGTGATGCGCTCGTCGTGCCCACCGGGATCGGAGCCCTTGGTGGTGGGGGTGATGACGGGCGCCGGCAGGGCGTCGCTCTTCCGCATTCCGTCAGGCAGCACCAAGCCGTACATCTCGCGTTCGCCGCGCTGGTAGGAGTACCAGAGCGAGGTGGTGGTGACGCCGGTAATGTAGCCTCGAACGACTACCTCGACGGGGAAGGTCACGCTCTCGTGCGCCAGCATGACGTTCGGGTCGGGCGTGCTGATCATGTGGCTGGGCACGACATCGGCCAGCGTCTCGAACCAGAAACGGCTCAGCTGGTTGAGAACCTGCCCCTTGTAGGGCACCACACCCAGTACGCGATCAAAGGCCGACAGGCGATCGGTGGTGATGAGCAGGCGCCGATCGCCCAGCACGTAGCTGTCGCGTACTTTGCCGCGGTGTACCTCGCCCAGTTCTGGCAGGTTGACGGCGCGGAGAGCATGAGTGCGGGCACAAAGCAGATCGTCGCGGGAAGGTATCATTCAGCGCGTCCTCTCTGGGTCAGGTAGCTGTCAATGGTGTCGGCGAGCTTACGCGCCCAGGCGGGGGCGCTGCCGATGTGCCCCGAGTTTCGCATGAGGTCGAGGATCCGTTCCGGAGCCAGGTGCTGCGTGAGGCGCGGGTCGGCGGCCAGAAGCTGGGCCAGCGTGTTAGGCGCTCCGGCCTGGACGGCCGCCCAAGCTTGCATGGCGTGCTCTCGTAGGACCTCGTGCATCTCCTGCCGGTCGGCTCCGGCCATCACCGCCTCCATCAGCACGACCTCGGTGGCGGCGAAGGGGCCGTAGTCCTCTAGGTTGCGCGCGATCCCGGCCGCGTTGAGGGTGAGCCCCTCAACTAGGCGCCGGAGCGAGGTGAGGATGTGGTCGGTGGCGAGGAACGCCTCCGGCAGCACAACGCGCCGGTTGGCGGAGTCGTCCAGGGTGCGCTCCAGCAGGGAGTTGGCGGCGTCGTTCCACAGTACTACCGGCAGCGAGGAGACATAGCGCGCCAGTGAGCAGATTGTCTCCGAGGTGATCGGGTTACGCTTGAAAGGCATGGCCGAGGAGCCCACCTGCTTGCGGCCGAACGGCTCGCTCCATTCGCCGATGGGGGGCGACTGGAGCACTC
>JAAYAV010000128.1 GCA_012719195.1 Anaerolineae bacterium
AAGACGGTGTTGAAGGCGACCAGTTCCTCGTTGGTAGCCCGCGCCGAGATCAGTGCTGCCAGGCTGTCGGCGGCCGAAAGCCGGTGTGCGACCAGACTCAGAGCCTCGTCCCAAGAGCACGGCACCAGTTCGCCGCCCTCTCGCACCAGCGGGGTGCGTATGCGCGGCGCCGTCACGTGCAGCGGCTCAAACCGCCCAACACGGCAGAGGAGACCGGCACTCGGCCCGTTGTCCCAGTCGCTATCAATGCGAATCAGGCGATCGGACCGAGTCCGCGCGATGATGCTGCAGCCGAGGCTGCACTGCGCGCAGACGGTGCCGTGGCGCTCGAGGTCGGCGTCTCCGCCCATGAAGGCGCTGCGCCGATCCACCAGGGCTCCCACCGGGCACACGTCAAGGCAGGAGCCGCAGGAGATGCAGGTGGATTCGCCGAAGGGCACGTCTAGGTCCGCCACAACCAGCGACTCCGCTCCGCGCTGACCCATACCGAGCGTGTGCACCGCCGCGACTTCGGAGCAGGCACGGATGCAGCGGCGGCAGAGTATGCAGCGGTTGTGGTCCATGATGAAATACTGGCGCGAGGCGTCCACGACCCGCGGTATGTCAGAGCGCGGGTAGAGCCAGTGGTCCATGCCGTGGTAGTAGGCCAGCGTCTGCAGCTCGCAGTCGCCATCAGCGGCGCAGTACATGCAGTAGTGGCTGCGCTCGGAGAACAGCAGCTCGAGCACGTACCGCCGCGCCTTCACGACCTTATCTGAGTGCGTCTGCACCCGCAGGCCAGGAGACACCGGGAACGTGCAAGCCGGGTGCAGCTGCCCGCGAGGCTCGACCTCAACGAGACACATCCGGCACCCGCCGGAGGCTGTCACGGCCGGATGGTAGCACAGAGTCGGGATCGTAATCCCCGCCTCGGTCGCCGCCTCTAGCACAGTGCGGCCCTCCTCGGTCTCGATCTCCTGCCCGTTGATGAACATGGTTAGGGCCGCCATCAGACCTCCTGGTTGCCTATGGTGACCGTGACCGGCATCACAGCGCCGCTTCGTTCAGCGCTTCCTGCCGGCGCTTCGCCATCATCTTCTGCCAGTCGAGGTCGCAGCGCAGGCAGCGCTTGCACTCCTCGATGGCCGTCTTCTCGTCCCAGACGTCCTCCACCCTGATGCTGCGCCCCTTGGCGCTCTCGGCGGTGGTGTAGGCCGGTTCGGCCCGCTTGGCGTCCACGTAGTCGGCCGGATTCCAGGCCGCCTCGGGGATAGCGCACTCAACGCTGAACCGCACTCGCTTCACCTCGCCGGTGCGCAAGAAGTGGTTGACCACCGCCGCCACCCGGTTGCCCTGGCCCACCGCTTCCACCACCGACGAGTGTCCGATGACGGCGTCTCCGGCGGCGAACACCCGCGGTAGAGACGTCTGGAAGGCTCGATCGACGGCGATCCTGCCGTCCTCGTCCAGGTTGAGCCCCATGGCCTGGAGCGCGTCCGCGGCAGGGACGTCCAGCCCCCGCTTCTTGCGCGTACCCAGAGCCAGGATGACGGCATCGAAGTCGCCGGTCTCCTGCAAGTCGGCTAGACTGAAGTCGCGCCCGAGCACGCTGTTGCACTTGACGTCGACGCCGGCGCGCAACACGTTGCTGATCTCGGCGCGCAGAACGTCCTGCGGCAAACGGTGCTGCGGTATGCCGGCGATCATCATGCCACCGGGCTCGTCCAGGGCGTCGAAGACCGTCACCTTGAAGCCGAACTGGGCCAACCGCAGCGCCGCGGTGAGGCCGGCCGGACCGGCGCCGACGACAGCCACTCTCTCGGGCCGATCGTCATCCAGGCGAGGCGGATTCCATTCCTTGGCGATGGCGCTCTCCGCCATGAAGCGCTTGATGCTGCGTATGGCCACCGGCTCATCGACCTCGCCCCGGCGGCAGTGCTTCTCACAGAAGGCATAGCACACTCGGCCACAGACAACGGCGAAGGGGTTTGTCCGCCGGTGGATCTCCAGCGCTTCGTCGTAACGGCCCTGGGCCGTGAGGGCGATGTAAGCCGCCGCGTCCACCTCGGCCGGGCAAGCGCTGTTGCACGGCGCCACGGTGATGGTCGGGCACTTGCCGGTCGGGCAGCGACCGTCCTCGATGTGCGCGAGGTACTCATCCCGGAAGAAGCGCAGCGTGCTGAGGACCGGCGATGGCGTCAGCTGACCCAGGGCGCACAGGGACGCGTTCTTCATCTCGGCGGCAATCAGCGGCAGAGCCTCCAGGTCCTCGGGCGTACCCTCGCCGTCGGTGATGCGCCGAACCACGTCCAGCATCCGCTGCCCGCCCACGCGGCAGGGCACGCACTTCCCGCAGGACTCAGCCGAAGCAAACTCCAGGAAGAAGCGGGCGAACTCCACCATGCAGGTGTCTTCATCGACGACGATCATGCCGCCGGAGCCCATGGTCGCTCCCGCCGCGGTCAGTGAGTCGTAGTCGAT
This sequence comes from Anaerolineae bacterium, assembly GCA_012719195.1. Taxonomy (GTDB): domain Bacteria; phylum Chloroflexota; class Anaerolineae; order DRVO01; family DRVO01; genus Ch71. Next base: position 2,461 of record JAAYAV010000128.1, read on the forward strand.
GGGCGTGTCCAGCAGTGACGCCGGCAGGGTGCCGCCCAGAGGTCCGCCGGTCTGAACCGCCTTGAACTTCTTGCCCTTGAGCATTCCGCCGCCGATGTCGAAGACGATCTCGCGCATGGTGATGCCCATGGGGACTTCGATGAGGCCGGTGTTGTTCACCTTCCCCGTGAGAGCGAACACCTTGGTGCCCTTGCTCCTCTCCGTTCCAATGGAGCGGAACCACTCGGCTCCGTTGAGGAACACCTGCGGCACGTTGGCCCAGGTCTCTACGTTGTTGATGTTGGTAGGCTTGCCCCACAGGCCCGACACGGCCGGGAACGGTGGCCGCGGGCGCGGCTCGCCTCGACGCCCCTCGATGGAAGCCATCAGGGCCGTCTCCTCCCCACACACGAACGCGCCCGCACCCTCCTTCAGGTGCAGCATGAAAGAGAAGTCGCTACCGAGGATGTTGTTCCCAAGGAACCCATACTCCGTCGCCTTCTCAATAGCATGAGTCAGGTTTCGCACCGCGAGGGGGTACTCGGCGCGGCAGTACACGTAGCCCTCATCAGCGCCGATGGCGTAAGCGCCGATGAGCATTCCCTCCACCACGCTGTGTGGGTCGCCCTCGAGGATGCTTCGATCCATGAACGCGCCCGGGTCGCCCTCGTCGGCGTTGCAGATCACGTACTTCTTGTCGCCACGGGCGTTGCGGGCAAACTCCCACTTAAGGCCGGCCGGGAACCCTGCGCCTCCCCGCCCGCGCAACCCCGCCTGCTTGGCCAGGTCGATGACCTGCTGCGGCTCCATCTCGGACACAACCTTGGCCAGGGCAGCGTACCCGTCACGCGCTATGTACTCGTCGATGCTCTCCGGGTTGATCACGCCACAGTTACGCAAGGCGATGCGCACCTGCTTGCCATAGAAGGAGATCTCGGAGTAACTAGCCACCGAGGCGTGCGTCGCGGGCTCCTTGTAGGCCAGCCGCTCCACCACTCGCCCCTTGACCAGTGTCTCCTCGACCAACTCCTCCGCATCAGCGGCGTGGACCCCGCAGTAGAAGATGCCCTCGGGATAGATGGTCACCACCGGGCCCATGGCGCAGAAGCCGCGGCAGCCCGTCTCCATGACCCGAACTTCTTCGGCGAGGCCGCGTCGCTGCACCTCCGCCCGTAGCGCCGCCAGCGTCTCCTTGGACCCCGAGGCCTGGCAGCCGGTACCGGCACACACCAAGACGTTGGCCCGATAAGCCTGCGCCATCAGTTGCCTCCCGTGTCGAGGCGGCCCACCACCCACTCTTCGATCACCTTGCCGCCCACCAGATGCTCCTCGATGATCCGAGGAACCCTATCGGCAGTCACGTTGCCGTAGGTGATGCGGGGGCTGCCGGCCTGCTCAATATCAACGAGCGGCTCGTTGAAGCACATCCCGATGCAGCCTACCGTGTTGACGGTGGCATCCATCTCCCGCCGCGCCAGCTCATCGACGACGGCACGCATGGTCTCGCGCGCACCGGCGGCGATGCCGCAGGTGCCGAGCCCAACCGTAATGCGAGTTCCGCTACCAAGGCGCACCTTCATGTCCTTCTGCGCCCTCTCTTTGAGAGCCCGGAGTTCCTCGATCGAGCCTATCTTGGGCATCGCCAAAGCTCCTTCACTAGCTGATGCTCCGTCTGAGTGCTCCCATACCGGCGGCGAGATAGTCCCTCACCCAACCGGAAACGTCCGTCGCAGTTAGCTCACCGCCCGCTGCCTCTTCTGCCAGGGCGCTATCGAACTCGAACTCGTCTCCGCTCGCCGCGTACCGGTAGGTCAGGCGCGGCGCACCTTCCATCAACATGAAGGCGACCAATGTGCCCACGATGTCGCCCATCGGCGCTCGGTCCACATGCTCCAGGCCGAAGGAGGCCTTCACCGTCGTCCGCCCGGGTGCCGACGTAACCTCCGCCCGGCCTCCGGCTCGCTCTGCCGCTGCTCGCAACAGCGGCAGCCCCAGTCCAACTCGGCGGGTGGTGCGAGTGGTGTAGAACGGGTCGAACACCGTCTCGCTACGTCCTGCCGGCAGGCCCCGACCGTCATCATCCACGAGCAGTTCCAACAAGCCGGCCGCGCCGTCCTCCACCACCTCGACCGAGACGCGCTGGGCGCCCGCATTGCGGGCGTTCTCCAATAGGTCGAGCAGGTGGAGCGAGATCTCACGCACCGGCGCCCGCGCCGTCGGCTCCGTCAAGAGAGGCGATCACCTTGAGCATGCGCTCGGGCGTGACCCCGCCCATCACGGTGCCGTCCACCACCACCACCGGCGCCAGAGCGCACGATCCGAGGCAGTAGACCACTTCCAGCGTGTAGGCCATGTCGTCCGTAGTCTCCCCGGCGCGGATGCCGAGGTGGTTCTCCAGGGCCTCGACGATCTTGGGAGTGCCACGCACGTGACAGGCAGTCCCGTCGCAACAGCGGATGACGTGGCGGCCGCGGGGGTTGAGGTAGAACTGGGAGTAGAAGGTAACCACCCCGTAGACTTGGCTTAGCGGCACCGCCAGGCGCTCGGCGATGGCGCTAAGCACCGCACTGGGCAGGTAACCGTACTCCGCCTGCGCCGCCTGCAGCACCGGGATCAGAACCCCGGTCTGGTCTCCGTATTGGGCGAATATCGTCTCCAGCTTGGCCAGGTCCACCGTCAACTCAGATGCCATGTCGTCGCCTCATGCCCCTTGTCCTGTCCGATCGGTGATGCGCAACGCGCCGCTGCATTCGCCACGAAAACACCGGCCTATGTCCTGGAGCCTCACACCCCGCAATAGAAACTCGGTTCGGCCGCCCATCTCGCTTAAGCGGTGAGCATCTCCGAACGATGCCGCCCCGAGCTTAGCCAGCCCCGGGTGGGCCCCCTGTAGTTGCTCCAGGTTCGCGTGCCGGGACACCTCTATCCCGTCCAAGTCCAGCCCTACGGGAAGGAACCCCAACGTGCCCAGTAGGCTGCGGCTGGGCCGATCGATGTGGGCCGCCACCGCCAGCCCGCCATGATCGTGCACCAGTCTCGCCGCCTCCTCAATCGACAAGTCGGTGCGGCCCTGCAGCAACAGCGTGTTCTCCCGGATGGGGTACCCGTGCCGATCCACTACGATCTGCTCCCCGAAGAACTCCGGACGGTTCCGGGCTCTGCCGAGCCCGGCGTACACCCGGTCCTGTACTGTCAGTGCCTGGCTCAACTCGTCGAAAAGTGCGAGCAGGTCCACCTCCTCAGCCGTTTGGATCTCCAGCCCGGCCACTACCACCAGCCCCGTCCCTGCGGCCGCTTCCTGTACGGCCGCCACGTTCTCGGCCGAGTTGTGGTCGGTGATCGCAATGCCCGCTAGGCCCAACTCAAGCGCTCGCTCGACTATTCGCGGCGGCGTCATCTCCGCCTCGGCGCAGGCGGAGAGCACCGTGTGCAGGTGAAGGTCCAGCCGCGCCCACCTCGCCTCCACGCGCTAGGCCGGCACGCCCAGGCGGATAAGCCCGGCCACCACGGCGAAGGAGCCACGGTCCGAGCCCAAGAGGGCCACGTTCTCCCGCTCAGCCGTTTGCACCGTCTCCGGATCCGGCTGCGCGCCCTCGGTAATGATCACGCAAGCCACGTCGGTGAGCGTAGCCACCGCCACCACGTTGCGGTGTGCCTGCAAAGTCACCCAGACCTGTCCCGATCTCGCGCCCGCCATGGCGCAGCTGAGCAGGTCCCCGCAGTAACCACCGAGCACAGGCCGATCCAGAGAGGCCGCCTCGGCGGCGAAGACCCGCAATCCCAACCCCTCCGCCACCTCACGCACCGTCAACGTCCCCTCCTGCTTCATGAGCGCGGCGCTCGCCCGAGCCGGTTCCCTTGCCCCAGGTACACCACCGCGACCAGCTTGGTCCCGGAACCGACTTCCGAACGAAGAGAGAACTCGTCACTGCAGCGGCGGATGTTCTCCAGCCCCATGCCGGCTCCGAATCCCAGGTCACGAATCCAATCGGGGGCGGTGCTGAACCCGGCTTCCAGAGCGCTCTCGATATCGGAGATGCCGGGCCCGGCGTCGGTAGTCGTGATGCTGACGCGATCAGGCCGCACTTCGACAAGGACCTCGCCGCCGGCATCGGTGTGGATCACCAGGTTCATCTCGGCCTCATAGCAGGCCACCGCCACCCGGCGCACTGCCTCTGGACGGCCCCCTAGACGCTGCAGGGCCCTCTTCACCTTTGCCGAGGCCTCGCCGCTGTGGGAGAAGTCGCGTGGGCTGACAGTGTAGCGGAGCGTGAGGCTGGTGTCGTGGGAGGAGATGTCCTGGAAGATGTGGCTGGCGCGGTAGTGGCTCACTTCGTCACTGCGGTGATCGAGATCCAGCGCGCGCACCAGACCGCGGGTGATGTCGCCGCCGGTCACGATGCCCACGAGGCTGCCCTGGGCGCTGACAACGGGGATGCGGCCCACAGGACGACTGGCGAACGCCTTCACGGCCTCAATCACCGAGTCATCCTCGCGGACGGTGAGGATGTCGATCGTCATCCACTGTCGCACCGGATCATCGCGACTGCCCCGCTCCAGGGCGTTGATGAGGTCGTTCATGCTCACAATACCGATCAGCTCGCCCTGCTCCACCACGGGAGCACCGGCGATTCCGGCGGCCCGCAGCTTCTCACCCAGTTCGTGCATGGTCTGGTCCGGCTGTACCGAGACCACTGGCGTGGTCATCACCTGCCGGACGACAAGCTCGTATACCAGCTCCTGGGCTTTCGTCAGGTCGCTGTCTTGGAGCAGAGAACGGGTGTCGACGCTACCGGGTGAGCTCGACACCGTTCAGACCCGCCGAGTAGAGGCGACCGGCCACGGTAAACATAGTCTCCTTTGCCCAGAGCAGGGGCATCCCGATGTCCTGCGCCAAGGCGACGGTGTCCCTCTGAGGACGCTTGCCCCGGACGAGCAGGATGGCGGCCATATCGGCCATGTCGGCAGTCCGCACCACTTGCGGCTGCATTAGGCCCGTAAGGAGAAGCGCGCCGGGACGTGACAGCGCAAGGACATCACTCATTAGGTCGGCGCCGAAGGCACAGGCGACCTCGCGATCTAGGTCGACATCTTCGGTGAGCACCTCGGCTCCGACTACCCGTACCACCTCGCGCAAAGTCAAGACTGGGAACCTCCACATCTTCGGCGGCAACCCGCCTTCAGGCCAGGAAAATGCCTGATCCCTCGACACTCCGGTCAAGCGGTCAGGCTGTAACATTCGTGAACAAGGTCACAATCGGACCATAGGCTACCACATCGTCCGGGGCCAGGCAACTGTCCCCTAGTCCACTGAGAGGGTGAAATCCTGCCCCAGAATCACCTTTATGTCGACCTCTTCCGCGCCCGGACTGCCGAGAGAGCTGCGGATGCTGTCGCTGGTGAGTCCGAGTGCCGATGCCAGGGCGGCCACCGTGGCCGGCTTCTCAGAGTAGATGATCATCACCGAAGTGGTGTAATCCTGGCGCTCCATCTCGGTGGCCTGCTCGACGTTGAACCCGAGGGCGCGGATGTACTCGGAAGCGGCATCGGCGAGTCCGGCTCGCCCGCTGCCGTTGGCCAGAAGCACCGTCGCGTTCTCAGCCGCTATCTGGGGGGAAGCTTCCAGGTCGTAATCCGGCGCCGGCGCCGCTGTCCCCGGGCTAACGCGGAGGAAGCGATCCACAACCGCGCCGATCTTCTCCGGAATGGGCAGCAGGACGTCCCAGCCCTCGGCGGTGATGTAGCGCGTGGTCATGGTCGAGTCGATCACCGCCATCTGCACGTTGTTCAGGTCCAGCCCGGCCGCGATTCGCGCTAGGCTCACCAGTTCGTCCAGGCTGAGATCGGTCTCCACTCGGTCGGAGAAGGTCCGGTAGATGGCGGGCAGCTTCGGGATGAGCGTGGCCACCGACTCGCCCCGCATGTACTGATCCCGCAGTGCTACCAAGAGGTGCTGCTGCCGGCGGGCGCGGTCGAAGTCGCTGTTGCCATGCCGCGACCGGGCGTACTGGAGGGCGGTCTCGCCGTCCATGTGGTTGGGACCGGCCTCGATGTGGATCGTGGTCACGCCGCCGTCGCCATCAGGGTATTCGGCGTCGTAGATGTCCTGCTCCACGTCCACCGTCACGCCGCCGACGTAGTCCACCGCGTCCTTGAAGGTGGCGAAGTCGACCGTCGCATGGTAGTCGATGGGGATCCCGAAGCTCTGCTCAATGGTGGCGCGCAGGAGACCGGCTCCCCCGCCCGGGTAGTCCCTTGTCTCTCCGATGAAGTAGGCGGTGTTGATGCGGTTCTCACCATATGGACCGATGGGCACCCACAGGTCGCGCGGTATGGAGAGCATGTTGACGGGGCCACCGGACGGGTCGATGGAGACGAGGATGATGGAGTCCGATCTGGCGGGCTCGGCACTACCGTCCGGCACGTCCAAGCCCAGTACAAGGATGTTGACGCGGTCGTTGTCGGGGCTGGCCAGGGCGGCGGCGAGAGCCGACTCCGGCTCCTGACCGGCGGCGGGCCCGCTGCCGGAGGTCTGTGGCTCCGGCCTCTGCACGACAGGCATCGACGGCGGGTTGGGTAGCTCGAACTGCGCCGACACGACCATGTCGCGTGCGGCCGAGTATATCGTCGTACCCAGCATGCCACCCGCCACAACAAGCAGTAGTGCCAGGGCGAGGGTGAGCAACCGGGGAAGAGGGCTGGTCAGATGCATGCTTGCCATCCCCAAGTGCAGTGTGTGTGTTTCGAGGGTGCCGTATTATAGCACCCGGTGGCGCCGGAGCAAGAGCCCGCCTCCAGTACATGAGTGCGGGAGCTACTCATGCGGACTCGGCCGGATGCTGTCGGCGAGTTCTCCCGCTCGCCTTTGACCCACCTGGCTGGCGCCCAGTATATTGGACTCGTGACCGCTGGTTTGCCGGTGACAGTCAAAATGGAGGCCTGTTATGAAGCTTAGTGGCAAGACAATCGCCATCCTCGCCGAGGACCTTTTCGAGGACATCGAGCTGCTCTATCCCTACTACCGCCTGCTCGAGGAGGGCGCCAGTGTTCTCGTGGTGGGCAGCGGCGGCGCCAAGTCCTACCGCGGCAAGCATGACATCGCCATCGACGTGACTACGCAGGCGTCGGCCGTTGACCCAGCCACGCTGGATGCACTGATCGTTCCCGGCGGCTACGCGCCTGACCGGATGCGAAGGCATGCGGACATGGTGTCTCTGGTGCGCAGCGTCTTCGACCGCGGCAAGCTGGTGGCCAGCATCTGCCACGCCCCTTGGGTTCCCATCTCGGCCGGCATCGTTCGCGGCAAGAAGATGACCGGAACAGTGTCCGTCCGCGATGACGTGGTCAATGCCGGCGGTCTCTGGGTGGACCAAGAAGTGGTGGCGGACGGCAACCTGATATCGTCGCGCGGCCCCGGCGACCTGCCGGCCTTCATGCGAGCCATCATAGACCACCTGGCCCGCTAGCCCGACTGCGCTACACCGAGACCGCGAACACGGGAGTTGACCGCGATGACGCAGCCAAGCATCAACCGCAGCATGTTCCGCGCCTACGACATCCGGGGAGTCGTCGGTGAGGACCTGACGGCAGAGGTCGTGCACCGCATCGGCCTCGCCATCGGCACCCACCTGGGCGAGAAGGGAGCCCGCACCCTCGCCCTCGGCCATGACGTTCGGCCGAGCTCGGTCGAGTTCCACGACGCCATGTCCGACGCACTGACCAGCACCGGTATCGACGTGCTGGACATTGGCCTGGTGCCTACGCCACTGATGTACTTTGCCGTCAAGAGGTTCGGCACCGACGGCGGTGTGGTGATCACGGCCAGCCACAACCCTCCTCAGTTCAACGGCATCAAGGTGCGGCAGGGCACTTTGCCCTTGGTCGCCGAGGGGCTCCTGGAACTGGCCGACCGTGCCGAAGCCGGCGGCTTCCGCTCCGGTACCGGAACGGTGCGCCGGGAGGACGCCATCACCCCCTACATCGACACCGTGACGAGCAAGTTCCGGCTGGCTCGGCCGCTCAAGGTCGTGCTGGACGGCGGGAACGGCTGCGCCGGCCTGGTAGCGCCTCAGGTCATGGAGGGTATCGGCTGCGAGGTGGTGCCCCTGTTCGTGGAGCCCGACGGCACCTTCCCCAACCATCACCCCGACCCCATGAAGGAGGCCAACCTCGCGTCGCTCAAGGCCAAGGTGGCCGAGGTCGGCGCCGACTTGGGTGTCGCCTTTGATGGGGATGGCGATCGCTTGGGGATCGTGGACGAGCGGGGCCGGTTGGTGTCACCCACCGAGTTCATCGCCCTGCTGTCCCGACAACTGCTCCCGAGCCACACTGGCGCCAAGGTGATCTTCGAGGTCAAGGTCTCCCGCATGCTCATCGAAGAGGTCGAACGGCTGGGCGGCGAACTGGTGATGACCAAGGTCGGCTACCCCTTCCTCATCGCGGCAATGAAGGAACACGAGGGCCTGCTTGGCGGCGAGATGAGTGGCCACTTCTACTTCGACGACCCCGACATCGACTTCGACGACGGCACCTTCACGGCGGCGATCCTGGCTAGCACTTTGGCCTCTCAGCCTAGCAGTCTGGCGACACTCGTCGACGACCTGCCGCACTACCCCTCGACGCCGGAAATCAGCGTTCACTGCCCAGACGAGGCCAAGTTCGACATCGTCGACCGGCTGACGGCCGAGTTCATCAAGGACTACGACGTCATCACCATCGACGGTGCGAGAGTGCTGTTCGATCGCGGCTGGGGGGTGGTGCGGGCGTCAAACACCGAGCCCAGGCTGACCCTTAGGTTCGAAGCCGAGACTGACGCCGACCTGGAGCGGATCAAGCAGGTGTTCCGCCAGGCGTTGGAGGCCATGGGGCTGGAAGCCACGTTCTAGCGCTTCGGGGGATCCAAGTGCGTTACCGGTGGGTGGGGCACCTTACCCCACCCACTTCCATGTCTAGCGGGCTACTTCGGTCGTGCGGGTGCGGGAGCTGAGGTCACCCAGGTAGTTGCGCATGTCCTTCGCCTCCTGGATGCGTCCGTCCACCAGCTCGTAGATGAAGTCGGCGTAATCCTCGACGGTCGGGTCGTGCGTGGCCATCACCAGGGTAACGCCCTCCGAGTCCACGATCTCGCGGAAGAGCTCCAGGATCTGCCGCCCGGTGACGCTATCGAGCTCGCCGGTCGGCTCGTCCGCGATCACCATCTCCGGCTGGTTCGCCAAGGCGCGCGCAATGGCCACCCTCTGCTGCTGGCCGCCGGAGAGCTCATAGGGACGGTGACCCGCCCATTTCATGAGGCCCACCAACTCCAGAACCTCGCGAACCCGCCGGCTGCGCTCCCGCCGATCGAACCCGCCTATGCGGAGCATGAGGTCGACGTTCTCAAAGGCCGAGAAGGTGGGTATGAGGGCGAATGACTGGAAGACGAAGCCGATGTGGCGGCGCCGCAGCTCCAGCAGTTCCTTCTCGCTCGCACGGGAAAGGTCATGTCCGAGAAGATCAACCGTGCCTGACGTCGGAGTGTCGAGTCCGCTGATGACATTGAGCAGGGTAGTCTTGCCGGACCCGGAGCGGCCCTTGAGGGTGACGAACTGGCCTCGCTTGATCTCCAGGTTCACCCCGCGCAAAGCGTGCACCGGCTCGGCCCCCAACTGGTAGGTCCGCACCAGGTCGACGGTGCGCACCATCACGTCGCCGGTGCTCCGGACGAGGTCGCTTCTGTCTGCCGATGCCACTCTAGCCTCCTGCCTTTCGGGACTTCAGCACACCGGCTAGCCCGCGACGTACCCGCCCCAGGACAGCAGAGGCGCGGTCCTCGTGTTCGTCCAGGGCCATGTCCAGTCCGCCGTCCTTACCGTTGCCGCCACCAGCGGCAGGCCCGCGGCCAAGCACCGGCTTCACCAGTATGCCCCCCTCCACCAGTTCGAGCTGGGCGCGGTCGTGGAAGCCCAACTCCTCCAGGAATTCCCGAGGCAACTGCAGGCGACCGGCAGAGTCCAGCACTACGTACTCCTGGAAGGACGCGAAGGCCTCCTCGTCCGAGTCCTCCTCCCCATCGCCGATGCCGTTATCGGCCTGCCGCACCGTCTCTGAGCTCGTACGCCCGTCCCGGATCGCCACCACTCGGTCGACCTGGCTGGCGATTCCCGGGTCATGGGTCACAATCATGATGGTGAGGCCGTAGCGCTCGTTGAGTGCCCGGAAAGCGGAGAAGATGGCCGACGCCGTGAGCGTGTCCACCTCTCCCGTAGGCTCGTCAGCCAGCAGCAGTACAGGGTGATTGGCGAGCGCCACCGCTATGGCGACGCGCTGCTGTTCACCACCGGACATCTGGACTAAGCGGTGTCCCTTTCGGCCGCCCATTCCGACGGCCTCCAGCAACTCCTCCGCCCACTCCCGCCGCTCCTTCTGGGAGGTGCCCGCGATCATCATGGGCAACTCGACGTTCTCTTGCGCCGTAAGGTAGGGGATCAGGTTACGGGCCGTCTGCTGCCACACGAAGCCTACCTTGCTGCGGCGGTACCGGTTCAGCGCGAAGTCGCTCAGCTTTAGTAGGTCCTGCCCGTCCACCACTACCTTGCCGGCCGAGGGACGATCCAGCCCGCCCAGGATGTTGAGCAGGGTCGACTTGCCGCTACCGCTGGAGCCGACGATGGCCATGAGCTCGCCGCGCTCCACCAGCAGATCGAGGCCCTGGAGGGCTACGACCTCAAGCTCTGCCACCTTGAAGATCTTGACCAGGTTATCGCAGACGACGACGTGGTCGTCGGTCGCGCCCAGGAAATCATGGTTCATGTGCCGCAAAGCCTCCTATGCTGACGGTGGGAGCGCAGGGCACTAGCCCGCCGTCTCGCCCAGCTTGACCGCCTGGAAGATCCGCATGCGGACAAGCATCAACATCATACCGCCCACGGCGATCACGAACATGGCGACGAAGACCACGTAGATGTTCGCGATGGCCGACCAAGCGAGTTGTACTTCGAATGGTGGCGTGAGGGCGTACTTGCCCGCGCCTACCTGCAGGAACTGAATGAACAGCGTGCTCGCCCACACGCCCAGGCCCGTTCCCACCACCATTCCGGTGCCGATCAGGAACGCCTGCTCCATGGCCAGGAACGCCGACATCTGGCCGATGGAGAGCCCAATCGCTCTCAGTATACCAAGCTCGATGAATCGGCGCTGGAAGGACACGAGAGAGTAGAGCAAGAAGCCGAGCACCGTCAGCAGGGCCGACGTGACGAAACCGACCGACAGGATGCCGAACGTGCCCGTTCGCTCCGGCTGGCTCTCGTAGTCTTTCACCAGCTGCCGAGCGTCGTCGTTGGAGAGCACCATGAGGCCGACCGACTGGACATTGCTGACGATCTCCTTGGCCTCGAACGCTGGATCAGTCCTCAGCCAGACATCATACGGCACTTGCCCACCGATACGCTCATGCAAGTACTCCAAGTTGGCAATGGCGAAGTACCCATCTTCTGGATAGGCAGTCGGGAAGTAGTCGGCCACGTCAACCACGGTGAAGTCGGCCGAGCCGCCCAAGCCGGAGGAGTTGAGTGAAAGCTTGACCTTGTCGCCGATCCCGATGGCGTAGTCGGCCAGGAACTTCCGGTCCACCACCAGCGCGCCGGTGTCCAGGGCCAGGTTGTTCATCAGGCTGCCGAGTGGGCGGGGCGCGAAGTCCGATCGCCAGTACGCTACGCGCGGGAAGTCCACCCGGTCGACGCCGAACACCTGCATCTGCGCCGAGGAGCCGCCCAGGCTGGCGTTGGCAGAGAATCGCCCCACCCGGGTCGCTGCCTGGACGCCCGGCGCCCGGAGGTGCTCGGTGACCGGCAGGAACAGCCACTTCACGGTGGTGGCGGCGAGAGGATCGGCGGTCGGGGGCTGCTCACCGGTAGAGTCGCTGCCCGAGACGGTGCCGGGACCCTGCCCCGACTC
>JAAYAV010000129.1 GCA_012719195.1 Anaerolineae bacterium
GAAGCCAGGATCATCGGAACCGATAGGGACAGTGACCTGGCGGTGATTCAGGTCGAGGCCGACCCCAGCCTGCTGGTCCCGCTGCAACTGGGCGACTCGGAAGAGCTGCAAGTGGGGCAGACGACAGTTGCCATCGGCAATCCATTCGGCTTTGCCGGCACGATGACCTCCGGCATAGTGAGCGCCCTCGGACGGGTCACGGTGCAGGAGAGCGGCTATTCGCTGCCCAACCTCATTCAGACCGACACCTCTATCAACCCGGGCAACTCCGGTGGGCCGCTCTTCGACATCTCCGGGCGCGTTGTCGGAGTGACTACCATGATCTACTCCACCACCGGTGAGTTCTCGGGCATAGGCATAGCCGTCCCGGTGAACACAGTGAAGCGAGTGGTGCCGCTGCTCATCAGCCAGGGCTATTACGAACACCCGTACTTGGGTGTGCGTGGCTGGACCATCTCCGAGACGCTCGCCGACGCCGCCGGGCTGCCCGTGGATCAGGGAGCGCTCATTGGGGACGTGACCGCAGGCGGTCCGGCGGACAGGGCTGGGCTGCGGGGCGGTTCTCGTAGCGTACCCGTGCCGGGCTACAGCCAGGATGGGGTTACTGTCGGGGGCGATATCATCATCGCGATCGACGGGTACCCGGTGAAGGGGATGAACGATCTCATCACCCGTCTCGAGCGCTATGCTGTGGGCGATGAAGTGATCCTGGACGTCGTGCGCGGCGGTGAATACATCGAGGTGCCGGTGGTGGTCGGTGCCCGTCCGGCGCAGTCGGGCTCGGTGCTCGGCGGCCAGTAGCAGCGGGAGGCGCCCTAATGGAGATGTGGCTGGTCGTATCACTGGCCCGCCTGGTGGTCGTTGCCATCGCAGCGGCCCTGGGGGTCTACCTATCGGCCTGGCTACTACAGGCGATCACGCCCGAGCTTGACCTGTGGGCGGAGCTCTTGCGCGGTAACATGGCCATGGCGGTGGTGCTGGCCGGCGTCATTTTGGCGGTGGCGGCCGTTATGCACCCGGTGGTGTCTGTTGCCTTGGAGAGCTACGACCTCGGGCCTGGTGCGGCAGCCACTGCTCTGCTGATCGAGGGGGCGCGCCTGGTGTTCGGAGCCATCGTGGGCGGGTTGAGCGTGGTGCTGGCTGCCGGGCTCTACAACTTGCTCACCGGCTCCCTGGATGAGCGGGCCGAACTGCGCGGCGGGAATGTGGCGGTCGGCGTGGTGGAGGCGGCGGTGATGCTCGGGGTGGCTCTACTCGTGAGCGCTCCGGCGACAGCCCTAGTACGTGCCGTCCTCGACGCGGTGGTGGGTAGATGAAGCTGGGTGAGGCGCCATGAGTGAAGCCAACGTGATCGCGGTCCTCATCGCTGGTGGCGGAGGGCGCCGCATGTGGCCGTTCGCCACGGTTAGGCCCAAGGCCACCCTGCCGGTGGGCAATCGACCCCTGATCAGCCTGATGGCCGAGCGCTTGGCTGCAGCGGGCTTTCGGCAGGTTCTGGCCGTGGTGGACGAGCACGGGGGGCCGATTCGGGCAGCACTGGTGGACACGGGCGTCGAGGTCCTGACGGAGCGATCCACCGGGTCCGCCGAAGCGTTGCTGGCCGCCTGGCTTCGCTATCCCGATGCCACAGCCGTGGTGGTCCCGGCAGACGCTTTGGTCTCGATGGCCGACCTAGAGGCCATGCGAGAGGCGGCTCAGGCGGCGGAGGCAGAAGCTACGGTCCTGATCGCGCCCATGGGGCCGGAGGACCCCAATCGGTGGATAGGCGTCGAGGCCGCGGGGGAGAGCCTCACCGAAGTAGTGGGTCACCCGCGTGAGGCGTCGTGGCGCTGGTCTGGAGTGTGCGCCTTGGCGCCAGGATTCCGGCGATTCGTGGAGGCCAACCCGGGTCTGCTCGAGAACGTGCCGGTGGGCGGGATGCCCGCGCCGGAAGCCGACCTCAGTTCGTCGGTGGCGCTGGCATTGGAGAAAGGGGTGCCGGTGCGGGCCCTGCGCTCCCAACGTGGCTTCGTGGATCTGGACAAGCCCTGGCATATCCTAGAAGCCAACCGGCTGTACGCCGGCGAGTGCTTCGAGGGTGTGGAGGGTGTCTCAGTGGCCGGCGGGGCTACCGTGTCCGACGCCGCCGAGGTGGAGGGACGCCTCATAGTGGCGGAGGGAGCGACCGTCGGTCCCCGCGTGCGCATCCGGGGCGATGTCTACGTCGGGCCGGGCGCGGTGGTGGACAACGGCGCGATCCTGCAGGGGACGGTGCTGGTAGGAGCGGGCGCACGAGTCAGTGACTATTGCCAGGTGAGCCAGGCGGTGGTGGGAGCAAAGTGCGTGGTTGGTCACGGCGCCGAGTTCACGGGCGTGCTGTTCACCGGCACCTATCTCTACCACTACTGCGAGATCTACGGGGTACTGGGAGCGGCGGTGGACATCGGGGCGGCCTCCGTCTGCGGTACCCTTCGCTTCGACGATGGCGACCGAACGCATCGCGTGGCCGGAGCCTGGGAGAGGCCGGCCACCGGCGCTAACGCCTCCTACCTGGGCGACTACACCCGCACCGGCGTGAACGCCATTCTCATGCCCGGGGTGAAGGTAGGAGCGTACTCATGCATCGGCCCGGGCGTGGTCCTCTACGATGATGTGCCGGACCGCAGCCTGGTTCTGGTGAAACAGGAGCTGGAACGGCGCTCGTGGGGGCCGGAGAAGTACGGCTGGTGAGCCAGCAGGATACGATGCAAACCGGGGAGGGATCATGATTCCTTGTCTCAACAACGCAACGTCGGGTGCCGCCAGCTTCGAGGGCTTTCTGCAGGCCGCCTACGTGGCCGGCTTCGGTGCGGTCGAGGTAGGCATCGGCCAGATGCAGGAGTACGCGGACGCACACGGAGTCGGCGCCCTCCGGCAGGCCTTCGACTCTCGCGGCCTGGCGCTTGGCTCTGGTGGCGTCCCGGTGAACTGGCAGGGCGCCGAGGACCAGTTCCGCGCCGATCTGGCCGCTCTTCCGGCGCGTCTGGATCTCTGTCGCGAGGTGGGCCTTTCCCGCCTGTGCACCTGGGTCCCTCCCCGCTGGAATGTGCCCTATGCGGAAGCGGCGGCATTCTGTCGCGAGCGCTTGGGGACGATCGCCGACACTCTGGGTCGGTGGGACGTACGCTTCGGCCTGGAGTTCGTCGGGCCGCAGGATGGCTTCATCGGCCGCCCGTACAAGTTCATCAACAGCCTCCCCGAGATGATGCACTTCATCGATCAGCTCGGCGTGGACAACGTGGGCATGTTGGTGGACGCCTATCACCTCTACGTCGGCGAGTCGACTCCAGCCGACCTGGCCGCTGTGCCGGCGAAGCGCATCGTCCAGTTCCACATCAACGACGCCTACCCCGGCGTACCGCGCCCGGAGCTGAAGGACCTTAAGCGCCTACTGCCCGGCCAGGGGACGATCCCCCTAGTGCCGATGCTCCTGGCGCTACGCAGCACAGGCTACGACTGGACCGTCTCCATTGAGACGTTCAGCGATGAGCTGAAGGCGTTGGGCCCGGCGGCAGCGGCAAGGAAGGCGAAGGCCGCGCTCGACGGCCTGCTGAATGCGCTCTAGCCGGCGACCATGGCGAAGGCCGCGCTTGGTGAGTCTGTGAACTACCGCTGTCTGATCCTGGTGCTCGACAGTGTGGGCGTCGGTGCTTTGCCCGACGCCCATGAATACGGCGACGCGGGATCGGACACCTTGGGCGCCATCGCCCGGCAGTTGGGTGGGCTGGACCTGCCCCACCTGGGCCGGCTGGGCCTCGGCTGTCTTCATCCCGTGGCGGGGGTACCCTGCCCAGAGGCACCAGACGGCGCCTACGGCAAGATGGCCGAGAGGAGCGCCGGCAAGGACTCCATCGTCGGGCACTGGGAGATCGCCGGGCTGGTGACGGAGAGGCCCTTCCCCGTCTACCCGGACGGCTTCCCGCCGGAGGTCATGGTGGCCTTTGAGATGGCCATCGGGCGCCGCATGCTCGGCAATGTGGTGGCGTCGGGTACGGAGATCATCGCCCGGCTGGGAGAACAGCATCTGGCTACCGGGCGCCCCATCGTGTACACCAGCGCCGACAGCGTCTTTCAGATCGCCGCCCACGAGGACGTCATCCCGGTGGCCGAGCTGTACGAGATCTGCCGGGCCGCCCGGGCCATCCTGGTGGGCGAGCACGGAGTGGCACGGGTGATTGCCCGGCCGTTCGTGGGAGACCCGGGAAGCTTCACTCGGACCGCGGCCAGAAAGGACTTCGGCATGGCGCCACACGGCGAGACCCTTCTCGACGCTGCCTTCCGGGCGGAGCTGCCCGTGGTTTCGGTGGGCAAGGTGGGAGACCTGTTTGCCCATCGCTCGCTGACGGCGGAGGTCAAGACCGAGAGCAACGCCGACGGCATGCAGCAGTTCCTGCGCGTGGTGCGCGAGGGGGAGTGCTCGGGGCTGGTTTTCGGCAACCTGGTGGACTTCGATACCTTGTATGGACACCGCAACGACGCGGAGGGCTTCGCCGCGGCGCTGCTTGAGTTCGATCACTATCTACCCTCTCTTCTGGAAGCCATGCTCCCGCGGGATGTGCTCTTCATCACCGCCGACCACGGCTGCGACCCTACCACGGGCAGCACGGACCACTCCCGCGAGTATGTGCCTCTTCTCTGCTACGGGGCGGACGTGACCGCCGGGGCGGATCTCGGCGTGCGGGCTACCTTCGCCGATCTGGCCGCCACCGCCGCTGAGTTGTTGGGCCTGGCGTTCCGCGGTGACGGTGCCAGCTTCGCCGCACAGATACTCCGGTGAACCACCGGCCGGAGAGGCTAGACCAGGAACTGGCGCTGCTGGCACGCTACTATGACGCCAGGCACGGATCCTTCCAGGAGGACGTGGACTTCTACCGGCAACTGGCCCAGGGCCGGGACTTGGTGCTGGAACTGGGCTGCGGGACCGGGCGGCTGCTGGCACCCCTGGCCGAGGAAGCCCGCCTGGTCGTGGGCATCGACCGCTCGGCGGCGATGCTGGCCCGGGCGCAGGAGCGTCTGCGTGGCGCGGGGCCAGGACCAAGGGTGAGCTTGGTGGCGGCCGACCTGCGCGACTGGGCCTGCCAGGGGGCGGAGCTGGCGGTGGCGGCGCTCAACACGCTCAGCCACTTCACCGACCTTCCCAGCCAGGAGCGGGTTCTGGCATCGACGCGCCGGAGCCTGCGAGACGGCGGCCTGCTGGCGCTGGACGTGCCCAACCCGCACGTGGAGATGGACGCACGACCAACCGGAGTGGCGGTGCTGGAAGCGACCTATCGCACGCCCGAAGGTACCCTCATGGAGTGGTCGGTGGCGGAGGTGGCGCGCGCCAGCCAGTTGCTTACCATCCGCTCCCTGTACGACCTCTGCGGCGGCAGCGGCATACGGCGCCAGACCACTGTGTTCGACCTGTACCTGTACTACCTGCCCGAACTGACGCTTTTGCTGGAACGCGCCGGCTTTCGGGTTGAAGCCACTTGGGGCGACTACGATGCTGCTCCATACCGGGACGACTCGCCTCGGCTCCTCTGCTTGGCCCGGGCGGTATAGGGCGGGCAGAGGCGCCGGCAGGATTTGTGGAGGACACGACTATGGCCTTGATCGACGGCGTTGTGACGCGGAAGCTGCGGCTCATCCCTGATGAGCGCGGCTTTCTCATGGAGATGTTTCGCAGCGACTGGCCCGAGTACGAGCAGTTTGGGCAGGTCTACATAACGGCAGTGTACCCGGGCGTGGTCAAGGGATGGCACTATCACCGCAAGCAGGACGACCACTTTGTCTGTGTCAGCGGCATGGCCAAGGTCGTCCTCTACGACGACCGCGAAGGCTCGCCGACGCGGGGCGCCATCAACGAGTTCTTCATCGGCGAGCGTAATCCCATGCTGGTGAAGATCCCCAAGGGCGTCTACCACGGCTTCAAGGGCATTGGTGAGGAACTGACTCTCATCGTCAATGTGCCCACCGAGCTCTACAACTACGAGGACCCGGATGAGTTTCGGCTCCCGGCCCATACCGACCAGATACCTTACGACTGGGCGCGGAAGGACGGCTAGCCCGGGCACTACGGCGGCCCGGTAGGGAGGGGTGGTGGATCTGCGCTACGTGATCTACGAGAAGCGGGACGCCGTTGCTTACGTGACTGTGAACCGGCCTGAGGTGATGAACGCCCTCCACCCGCCGGCACGGGCTGAGCTGGAGACGGTATGGGAAGACTTCAGTAGCGACGACTCGCTTTGGGTGGCCATCCTTACGGGGGCCGGCGAGCGGGCCTTTTGTGCCGGCTCGGACCTGAAGTACCGGGTTGAGGAGGCGGACGAGCAAGCCCAGCGAGGTCCCGCGGCACCATCGTCCGGTGCCCTCGAACGCTGCTGGAAGCCGGTGATCGCGGCGGTGAATGGTTACGCCGTCGGAGGGGGCCTGGAGTTGGCGCTCGGCTGTGACATCATCGTCGCTTCGGAGGCGGCGCAGTTCGGCCTGCCGGAGCCGCGGCGTGGCCTGCTGGCAGATGGCGGCGGGGTGATCAAGCTGCCCCGGCGGCTGCCCTACCACTTGGCGATGGGGCTGGTGCTCACCGGCCGGCTCATCAGCGCCGGTGAGGCCTTCCGCATGGGTCTGGCCAACGAGGTAACGCCAGCGGCTGATCTCATGGAGGCGGCCGAGCGGTGGGCAGTCGAGGTGACGAAGTGCTCCTCCTTGGCGCTCCAGGCGGCCAAGCAGCTGGCGGTGACCACTCTCGAGATGCCGCTTGAGGCGGCCTCTGCCCAGATGGACCGGCTGGCGGCGGTGGTACGCCTGCGGCAGTCGGAGGACTACCTGGAGGGGCCCCGGGCCTTCGCCGAGAAGCGAACGCCCCGTTGGGTGGGCCGGTGAGGGCATCCGGCAGCAGTGGCTCTCCTGGGCTGGCTCCTGCGGCTGCCCCTGCTCAGCGGGCAAGTGCCTGGCGCGGTCGCGGTCGGAGCGAGAACGCGGTGACATGAGGTTCCTGGATGACGAGTGACGTGTGTGGGGGTGATCCGGTGGGCGGCTACCTAGACGAGCTGTTCGGCCTCCGGGGCAAGGTGGTGGCGATCACCGGCGGCGGAGGGGTCCTCTTCCGCACTGTGGGCCGGGCTCTGGCTCGGGCCGGTGCGGAGGTGGCGGTCCTCGACCTGTCGGGGCCGGCGGCGGAGTCGGCTGCAGTGGACATTGCCGCCGAGGGAGGGCGCGCGCTAGCGCTGACGTGCGACGCCCTGTGTCGCTCCAGCCTGGAGGAGGCGGCCGGCCAGGTGCTGGGCGAGTTCGGCCACATCGATGTGCTGATAAACGGGGCGGGCGGCAACCGGGCCGAGGCGACTACGGCTAGCGAACGCTCCTTCTTCGACCTGCCAGAGGAGGCGTTCCGCTGGGTATTCGACCTCAACTTGGTGGCCACGGTGCAGGCGAGCCAGGTCTTCGGTAGGGCGATGAAGGAACGGGGCGAGGGTGTTATCCTCAACGTCTCTTCCATGAACGCCTTCCGGCCCCTGACTCGCATCCCAGCGTATTCCGCGGCCAAGGCTGCGGTGAGCAACTTCACCCAGTGGCTGGCGGTCCACATGGCTCAGGAGTACTCAGCCCGAATTCGGGTCAACGCTCTCGCACCCGGCTTCTTCCTCACCGACCAGAACCGCTACCTGCTCACCGATCGCGGTACGGGCGAGCTGACGCCCCGGGGCGCTCGCATAGTAGAGCACACCCCGGCGGCTCGCTTCGGAGACCCTGAGGACCTGGTGGCGCCCACCCTCTTCCTGTTGTCCGATGCCGCCCGGTTCGTAACTGGGGTGGTGTTGCCGGTGGATGGAGGGTTCAGCGCCTATAGCGGCGTCTGAGTGCGCTCGAAGGGGATAGGCGGCAGCGAAGAGGCGGGGCCCGCGGGCCCCGCCTCTTGGCCTGTGGCTGGTGTACAGCCGGTCAGCTCGCCGGCGTGGCCGTCGCCGGCTCCGGGGTAGACGAGACGGAGGCCGTCGCCGTCGCCGTCGATTCTGCTGCTGTTGTGCCGGCTGGAGCGGGCGTCTCCGCCGAGCCGGTCTGTTCCGGCACCGGAGCGCCTGGCCCCGGGATGATGATCACCTGGCCCACGCTGATGCGGCTGGGGTTGTCGATGTCGTTGACGGCGAGCAAGTCCTCTAGCTCCACCCCATGGGCGCGCGCGATGGCGCCCATGGAGTCGCCCGCTACGACGGTATAGGTGACCGGCTCCGGGGTGGCGGTAGCCGTAGGCGTACGGGTCGGTGTGGGCCGCCGCGTAGAGGTGGCGGTGGGGGACGGAGTGGCCGTCGCCGTCGCCGTCGGCGTAGCGGTGGGTGGACGCATGGTAGCCGTGGCGGTGGGAGTCAGCTCAGGGAACTCGGTGGCAGTGGCCAGGGCCGGCGCAGTCGGGCCGCCCGCCGGAGGCGAGGGAGACCGCAGACTATCACTCAGCAGCCAGAGTGCGGTCGCCGCCAGGGCGATGACGAGCAGGAGCATGAGTGCGGGCAACACCCAGGAGACCCAGGCTCCCTCACCGTAGTGCGGGCTGACTGTGCCGATTGAACCGCTGGATGCAAGCTTGCGCGCGTCCAGCCCAGCCGACTTGTTGACGTTCTCCGGTTCGACCATGCGTACCTTTCGTTAGTTGATGCCACAGCCGCGCTCAGGATCGACCCCGTTGCGGGTC
>JAAYAV010000014.1 GCA_012719195.1 Anaerolineae bacterium
ATGGAGCCGGGGGACGACCACGAGATCGAGTGCGGTCCCGACGAGGAACTTAAGCTGGTCTTCATCAAGACGCCTTATCTGCCCGACGACAAGGTCGATCTCTAGGCAGCCGCCATGCTCATCGGGATCGATCTCGGCACATCCAGCGTACGGGCGGCGGTGGTGGACGAGGGCGGCCGCATTCAGGGGCTCGGTCAGCAGGAGTACCCCATCGAAACGCCCCGACCTGGTTGGGCAGAACAGGACCCTGAGCAGTGGTGGCGTGCCACCTGCCTCGCCTGCCGCGAGGCCATCGTTCGCGCCGCGGCGGAGCCGAGCGACATCGCCGCCATCAGCTTCTCGGGCCAGATGCACGGCACCGTGCTGGTGGACGCTGCCGGTCGGGCCTTGGGCAAGTCGATCATCTGGGCCGATGGCCGCAGCGGCGCCCTAGCGGGCCGCCTGAACCAGGCGCTGGGCGAGGAACGGCTGGCGGAACTGGCCGGGAACCGGGTGGCTCCTGGGTTCATGGCCGCCACCCTGGGCTGGCTGGGCGAGCAGGAGCCGGCAGAACTGGCGCGGGCTCGCTGGGCGCTGCTGCCCAAGGACTATCTCCGCTTGCGCCTGGGCGGAGACCCCGCCAGTGAGCCCAGCGACGCCAGCGCTACCCTGCTGTTCGATGTTCGGCGCGGCGCGTGGTCGGGCGAGTTGACCCAGGCCGTCGGCGTGGACGGTGCCCTTCTGCCTCCGCTGGCGCGATCCACCGACGTGGTTGGCCGGCTCTCGGCCGCCGCTGGGGCGGAACTGGGGCTGCTTGCGGGCGTGCCCCTGGTGGCAGGGGCGGGGGATCAGGCGGCGCAGGCGGTGGGGAACGGCGTCATGGTCTCATCGGTGGCCTCGTGCACCATCGGCACCGGCGGCCAGGTGCTGCAGCCGCTGGACGCGCCCCACGCCGATCCGCAGCTGCGGGTGCACTGCTTCTGCCACGCACTACCCAACACTTGGTTCCTGATGGCTGCCACTCTTTCCGCGGGCCTATCCCTTCGCTGGTGGCGAGACACGCTGGGTCTGCCGGCAGAGGGCGCGTACGAGGCGCTCGATCGTGAGGCAGAGCGGGCGGGCATCGGAGCGGGTGGACTGCTCTTCTTGCCCTACCTCTTGGGCGAGC
Source organism: Anaerolineae bacterium (assembly GCA_012719195.1). Lineage (GTDB taxonomy): Bacteria > Chloroflexota > Anaerolineae > DRVO01 > DRVO01 > Ch71. The sequence continues at coordinate 1,148 of JAAYAV010000014.1, forward strand.
GAACGCCCCACATGGACAGCGGTGCTCGGGGAGCGTTCGTGGGCCTAGGCCTGGAGCACAGCCGCGGTCATCTGGCGCGGGCGGTGATGGAGGGGGTCGCTCTCTCTTTGCGTCAGGGCCTGGATATCATGGCCTCCTTGACACTGCCCCCGGACGGGCTGGTGGCCTCCGGCGGGGGGGCTAAGAGCCGCTTGTGGCGCCAAATCCAGGCGGACGTCCTGGGGAAGCCGTTGCGGACCGTGCGGGGCGCGGAGCGGGCCGTGGTGGGAGCGGCGATGCTGGCAGGGCTGGGCGTGGGAGTGTATGCGGACTTCGACCAGGCTCGCGAAGCTTGCGTCCACTACGGCGACACCGTCACTCCGGACCGGGACCGGGTCGCAGCGTACAACCGACTGCTGAAGGTCTACGAACACCTATACCCGGCCCTTCTACCGGTCTACGTGAGACTGGCGGAGATACGCGCCCTTACCGCAGACAATCCAAGCATCACCGCGGAGGCGGATAGTGATTCCTGAACCCGTCCATCTACAGATCCTTCCCTTGGTACTCACCGTGGGCGTAGAGACCGAGATCCGCGTAGTCCCTAGTAGGGCGGAGGATCGGCTGCCGGCCGGTGAGTATGCCTGCGAGCTGCAGCACCGAGCGCAACCGGGAGCGACGCGGGTGGTGACGGCCGAACGCAGCGACGACGGACGGGTGCGCTTCCGGTTGGTGGTGGAGCAGCCGGGCGAGCTGACGGTGACGCTGGTGTTCCCCTGTGAGCGCCGGCGCGGCTGTGGGAGCATCTACGCCGTTGAGCCCGACTTGGGCGGGCTCATTCCCCTGCGGGGCGATCTTCATACGCACACCTGGTACTCGGACGGCAGTTGCGCGCCGGGCGAACTCCTACAGACGGCCTGGGGGCTGGGCCTGGACTTCGTCGCGGTGACGGACCACGACAACTGGGAGGGCAGTCGGGAGGCAGTGGTCGCCGGTCGCTCTCTGCCCGTCACGGTGATCCCAGGGGAGGAAGTGGCGTTCAACCGCGGCCACGTGGTGGCGGTGGGAGTCTCCAGCGGAGTCATGGACCGGCGACGCAGCGTGGACTCCGAGGCCGAGGTGGCGGCCCTGGCCGAGACCCTCTGCGAGGGCGGCGAGGAGGCCGGCTTCGCCTCCCAGTATGCCCGGGCGCTGTGGGCCACCCGCACCATCAGGGCCCTGGGTGGGTTGTCCATCCTCGCTCACCCGTTCTGGGTGGCCGACGGCGAACTGCACCTGGACGAGCGGATCGCGCGACGCTTATACCTGGATGGCGAGATAGACGCGGTGGAGCTCCTGGGAGATGTCGACTTCGAGGACAACCTGCGCTCCATCGCTCTGCACACCGAGATGGCCGGCGCCGGAGTCAGGATGCCGGTGGTGGGCAACTCCGACACCCATGGCCTTTACCACACCCTGGGCCGTTACTGGACGGTCGCCTTCGCCACCGCCAATGAGCCCGATGCCGTCCTGGACGCGGTGCGGAGGGGACGCACCGTTGCCTGCGTGCAACTGCCCGGCGAGCAGTTGCGCATCTACGGCCCGCTGCGCCTTGTGCACTACGCCTATTTCCTGCACCGGCGCTACTTCCCCACGCAGGACCGCCTCCACGACACGGGAGACCTCGAGCCGGTGGTAGTGTATCGAGACGCCGCTCTGGGACGGTAGGCCATGGCCTGGACGGACCGATCGGGGCGTGCGGGCTCAGAAACGGGCGCGCCCCTCTTGTCGGGGGTTGCCTCAGGCGAGTGATGTCCGGCCGCAGAACAAGGCCAAGGCGGAGGCTCGGTCGGACACCCCTTCGATCTCGAAGTCGGTGAGCACGAGCTGACCCTGGCCGCAGCGCACCACCGGCCCTGCGGCGCTCACGCCCATGACATCGCCGGGTGTTCCTGCACTGGCGGTGTCCGTCGGCCTGGCCTTCCAGACGCGCACGGTGAGGCCGCCCAGGCGGGTGTGCGCACCGGCGACGGGGTGGGTGAAGGCGCGCACAAAGTGAGCAATCTGGGCCGACGATCGGGTCCAGTCGATGCGCATGTCGCGCGGGCGGGGCGAGCGACACACCGTGGCCTCGGAATCGTCCTGCTTGTAGCGCGGGGCGGTCCCGGCCAGGACGCTGGGAAACACCTCCTGGAACAGCTGAACACCCAGGTCTTCGAGCTTGACCCCCACGGTGTGGCCGGTGTCAGCAGGTTCGATGGGTATGGACTTCGTGGCGATGATGTCGCCGGTGTCGGTCCCCTCATCCAGGTAGTGCATGGTCTGGCCGGTCATGGGGTCCCCGTTGGCCACCGCCCAGAGGCTGGGAGCCTGTCCCCGGTACTTGGGCAGCAGCGAGTTGTGGATGTTGACGCATCCGAATCGGGGCACGGCCAGCAAGGGGGCCTTGAAGATCTTGCCGAAGTACATGGAGACAAAGAGGTCCGGCTTGAGGGCGCTCATGCGTTCCACGAAGGACTCGGAGTTGACATCGCGCGGCTGGTAGAGAGGGAGGGATGCATCATAGAGGACCTCCTTGACGGCGATGTTGATCTCCGGGTGAACGTAGTCGGGCCAGGTCACTACTGCCGCTACCTCGGCGTCGGGACGCTCCCGCAGCCAGCGCAGACAGCGGGCTCCGATAGTGCCCCGGTACGAGAAGAAGACGATGCGCATGGTTCCCTCCTGTAGGAGTGAGGTGTCCGGTTATGGCAGCGCGCAAGGGCCGCGCCAGTTGCGAGTTTAGCTGCCGGCGGGGTGGGTGGCCAGGCACGCCCCTGGGGCGAGGCCGGGCGGCCGATATTGCCCCGGTTGGGGTATCATACTAGACTCGCCCTCATGATCCTCTATATGACACTGCGCCGCCCAATGCAGCGCCCCACCCTGGGGCGCGCTTCTGTGTTGCTCGTCTTTGCGCTTGCCCTGGCTCTGGGTGGGTGTGGTTCCGTGGAGATCCGAGAGGCCGGGACGCCCGACGCGGATGCCGTTCGCATCGCCGACGTCAGCCCCGAGCGGGACTTGGCCGTGGGCAGTCTGGAGATCTCGCCCGACTTGTCGCAAGCTATCGGCCTTTCAGACGGTTCGACGGTGCTCCGTCTCCAAACCACGGTCGAGAACCGCGGCCGGGTGGAGGAGACCGACGTCCTCGTGGAGGCTTGGCTGAGAGCCCCCGCCAGATACGGCGGGATGGTGCTGTTGCAGGCGGCCGAGGTAGTGCCGTCCATTGAAGCGGGGTCGGCGCAGCCGGTGCAGTTGCAGGCGTCGGGGGTGGTGCCGATCTTGTCCGCGTATGTGCTGGAGGTCTCAGTGCGGCCGGCGCGGCAGGAGCAGTACCTGGGAAACAATGTGGCCCAGTACGAGATCGCCGTCAGTGCCGCCGAGGAGCCGCTGGGCTAGGCGGCCGCTCGCGGGCGTTCGTGTACTCGTTCGCCGCAGCGTCTGGGTGGCTGATGGCGCGTTGCCGGTCCTCGCGGGCGGGGCTATACTGCTTGCCGCACTGTGGGGAGCAACGCTTTCAGGTGCCTCATCATATCTAGGAGTGTAACTATGAAGCCGAAGGTTTTCGTCTCTCGTCGTATCCCGGACCGAGGGCTGGAAAAGGTTCTTGAGTTCTGCGATGCCGAGGTCTGGGAAGACGAGCTTCCGCCCTCCCGCGAAGTCCTCATTGAGAAGACGCGGGACTGCGAGGGTCTGCTCTCGCTCCTCACCGACAAGATCGACGGCGAGTTCCTCGATCAGTGTCCGAAGCTCAGGGTAGTGGCCAACTACGCCGTCGGTTTCGACAACATCAATGTCGATGACTGCACCGCACGCGGTGTGGCGGTAGGCAACACTCCGGGAGTGCTGACCGACACCACCGCCGACTTCGCCTTCACCCTGCTCATGTCAGCGGCTCGCCGCGTCGTCGAGGGCATGGACTACGTCCGCGCCGGGCGCTGGAAGACCTGGGGCCCGATGCTCCTGCTCGGCAGGGACATCTACGGCGCCACGCTCGGTCTCCTTGGCCTCGGGCGGATCGGCTCGGCCATGGCCGAGCGCGCTAAGGGCTTCAACATGCGCGTTCTCTACTATGACCCGTACCGGCGCGAGGACCTGGAGAAGGAACTCAACCTAGAGTACGTCGATCTGGACACGCTCTTCGAGCAGGCAGACTTCCTGAGTGTGCACGTGCCCTTGACTCCCGAGACCAACGGCATGGTGAACGCGGCCCGCTTCAAGCAGATGAAGAAGACGGCCATCCTCGTCAACAGCGCCCGCGGTCCCATCGTCAACACCAACGATCTCTATGAGGCCCTGCGCGACGGCGAGATCGCCTACGCTGGTGTAGACGTGACCGACCCGGAGCCCATCCAGACCGATCATCCGATCCTCAAGCTGAGCAACTTCGTTGTGTGCCCGCACATTGCCAGCGCCAGCATCGAGACGCGCGGCCGCATGGCCGAGATCGCGGCCGACAACCTCATCGCCGGGCTGAAGGGCGAGGCCCTGCCGGCGCCGGTGAACAAGGGCGTCATCGCAAAGCGCAAGTAGTAGGGACGGCCAGCCAGGCCGGCCAGACGAAGATGAGCCGGGCCCCATGTGGGCCCGGCTAACTGCTTTGTTACCAGTGATGCCTCAGCCGGCGACGACTTCCTTCTGGCCATAGGGGCAGAGATCGAGGAGGACGCAGGCGTCGCAGAGGGGGCGCCCGGCGCGGCAAGTGCGCCGACCATGACGGATGATGTTGATGTGCAGCGGGTAGATGAGGTTCTCCGGCACCAGGCTCGTCATCAATGCGTGCGCGGCGTTGGCGGTAGTCTTGTCCGGTATCAGTCCCAACCGGCGGGAGACGCGGTGTATGTGCGTGTCCACCGGCATGACCGGCTTGCCGCAGGCGAAAAGCAAGACGCAGGCGGCCGTCTTGGGTCCGACACCGGGGAGCGACTGCAGCCAGGCGTCAGCCTCGGGCAGGGCCAGGGCGCAGACGAAGGAAAGATCGTAGTCGCCGCAGCGCTCGTGGACGACCCGCAGCGCGTTCTGGATGCGAGGCGCCTTGATCTCGCCGAGTCCGCCCGGCCGGATGGCCTCGGCCAGAGCCGGCGCCGGTGCCTCGGCGACGGCCTTCCAAGAACCGAACGTGTCCCACATCGATGCAAAGGCCCGGTCCCGGTTCACGTCGTTCGTGTTCTGGGACAGCATGGTGCGGATAAGCTCCTCGGTTGGGTCGCTGCGCCGGCTACCATCGGGTAGACCGTACTGGGACTGCAGGCGCTCGTGGATCTCCAGAACGAGCTCGTGGTCCGAGGAGCAGCCAACGGCGGTGGCAGGCTCGGCGCTGGCGTTCTTGGCGGGCATCAGGGCTGTGAACCTCCGGGCCTGGGCTTCGGGCCTCTCCCCGTCTTGACACTGCCGAAGGCGGTCAATACAGTGAAGCCACGTTCGCGGCCGGCTAGATGGTACGGTCCGGGCGAAGTGAGGGCAACTCGCGGCCCGAAACCGAGGGGGAAACAGAAGATGGTCAACGTCGGCATCATCGGTTGTGGCGGAATGGGCAAGCTGCATTCCCGATCCCTCAAGGCCATCGAGGGGGTTCGACTTGCGGCTGCGTGCGACATTGACGCCCAGGCCCTGGAGGCCTACGCGAAGGAGTTCTCGCCGGCACGCACCTACAGCGATTTCGGCGCGCTGGTACGCGATCCCGGAGTGGACGCGGTGGTCGTTTGCCTGCCGACCTATGTCCACAAGGACGCGGTGCTGGCGGCGGCTGCGGCAGGCAAGCAGGTCTTCTGCGAGAAGCCCATCGCGTTAAGCGAAGCGGATGCACAGGAGATGATCGACGCCTGCAGCCAGGCGGGTGTGATCCTGATGCTGGGCTTCGTCCGCCGGTTTGATAACGACTGGGGGACCTTCAAGCGTTTGGTCGAAGAGGGCGCGATTGGCCGCCCGGTCGTGTGGCGACACTTCATGGCCGGGGGTGGCCCGCACAACTCCTGGTTCATCGACGGCGAGAAGGGCGGCGGTCCCATCATCGACGGCGCCATCCACGATCTCGACTTCGCCAACTGGCTCTTCGGGCCCATGGCCTGGTGCCAGGGGAGCGCGCGGCACTTCAAGTCCACTTCCTGGGATACGGTCACGGTGACCATCGGATACGAGAGCGGTGACGAACTGGTCCTGAGCTGGTGTTGGGGCCTGCCCAAGGGAGCGGGCGGACTCCATGGGCAGGACGCCATCGGCCCGGGCGGCACCATCCTCTTCCCGCATTCTGTTCCGAGCGGCCTGGTTCCGGCCGATGTCCCGTCGGATGAGCAGGGTGCCTATTGGCTCGATACCGGAGAGGAGAAGAAGCCGGTTCTGTTCCAGAAGCACGACATGTTCCTCGTAGAGATGGAGCACTTCATCGACTGCTGCGCCAATGGTAAGCAACCGGTTGTCACCGGAGAAGACGGCCTGAAGGCCATCCGCGTGGCCCTGCAATCGCTGGCGTCGGCGCGCAAGCTGTAGGAGAGCGGAGGTTCTAGGCGATGCGCAGAACAGGAACGTTGTTGGTGCTGGTGGCCGTGCTGGCCGGTGTACTGGCCTGCATGCCTAGTTCGCTGAGTGGGGTGCAGCCTTCGACTCGCGCTACCATCGAGCGGGCCACCCAGGCCGTTCGCACGGCGGCGCCTCGGCCGACCACAGTTGTCCCGACAACTG
>JAAYAV010000015.1 GCA_012719195.1 Anaerolineae bacterium
TCACCATCGCCGGCGTCTACGACTACTTCCCCACCGTCTACGCGCTGGAGCAGCCGGCCGTCATCGCAAACCTGGAGTACATCTTCGAGCAGGCGGGCATGACGCTGACGCACGGGATCTGGCTGCGCACTGCACCGAGAATGGATACCAAGCGACTGACCGACGAGGCTCGCGGCCTCGGGGTATCCATCACTCAGGTCAGGGACCTGCGGGGGATGATCACCGACGACACCGCTCGGCTGGAGCGCGTCGGCATCTTCGGCATGCTGTCCATCGGTTTCCTGGCCTCGGCGGGGCTCTCCATCCTCGGCCTGCTGATGTATATCTCGGCCTCTCTCTCCTCGAGACTGCAGCGCTTCGCCGTGCTGCGAGCCATCGGCTTCAGCCTGAACCAGCTGCTCACCGTGGTGACGCTGGAGTTCGTTACCGTGATCCTGTACGGCGTGGGCGGGGGCTCGCTGCTGGGCATCGCGGCGTCGGTTCTGTACGTACCCTACTTCCAGTTGACGGAAGACCCGTCTTTGCCGGTGCCGCCCTTCATCGCCGAGATAGCCTGGCGGGAGATCGGCCAGTTCTCGGTGGTGTTTGCCGTGCTGCTGGGCGCGGCAGTGGCGGCGCTCCTCTACGGGGTGGCGCGCCGGCAGCTTGGCCAGGCGCTGCGCCTGGGCGACCAGGAGTAGGCCCGACTCCGCCACCATGTCCGCGCATAGATGGCCCCACCGGGGGCGCCGCAAGGCGCCCCCGGGGTTTTCCGGCCGCGCCGACGATGGACCCAGCGGCATACTCAGGTCCGGGCTCTAGGGCCGCCCCCGGCTAGGCGAAGCTGTAGGTGAAACGTCGGGTAAGGCCACTGTTGCGGATGGTCACGGTGATGGTGTCCACCACTCCCTTCTGCTCAGCGCCCGGGACGTAGAAGGTGGCTATGCCTTCCGCGTTCGTGAACTCGGCGTAGCTGTTTGCGTAGCCGTCGGTCCCTACGACGGAGAAATCGAGCGCTACGCCGGCGGTCGCCGGGGCCACCTTGGCGTAGACGGTGACGTCGACGTAGACGCCCGGGTTGGAGGGGCTTATCCAGACCGAGAGGGAGAGCTGTTCTCCCACGTGGCCGGCCTCCGGGTCGGTGTTGGTGACGATGAGGGTGCTGACGTTCTCGGTGATCTTCACCTCGACCGAGTCAGTCTGTCCCTTCGGGTTTACCACATTGACCTGCCAGCCGCCCTCCGGCAGCCCGATAGTGATCTCCGGATCGCCGGCCAGGTTGACCGACTGAATGACGGAGATCATCACCTGGACGAGGCCGGGGACGTCGGTCGCCTCCGCCACCGCTATGTCCGTCTTCTCCCCTGTCTCGTTGGCGTCAAGCACTTTCCCGATGCCCCAGTCGATGGCGTCGCGGAACCAGTCGTTCGGGTCGTCGGAGCCCAGACACACGTCCGTGAGTACCTTGATGGCCTCAGCCGCCGTCTCGCTCAGCGTCCCTGCGTCCACCAGACCGTCAACGTCAACAAACCCGGCGAGCTTGCCGGCGATGGCGTCCTCGATCTCGTCCTTGATGAACTCCTTCGGATCAGTGAGCGCCTGGTCTATGTTCTCGGCATACTCGGCCGCCTCCTCGACCAGGTCCATCCCCTCACCCAGAGGGGTCGCCGTCTTGACCACTTCCACCATCAGCTCAGCGCCTTTGGACACTCCTTCCGCGCCTTCGCGCTGGACGATGTTCTGGATGGTGAGGTCCCTGTCCTGGGCATCCAGCCCGAAGTCGAGGTCCGGGTCATGGTAGAGATCGTTGAATATCTGCGCCGCCTGGTTATCGAAGTCGCCGGCCTGGAACCTCTGCCAGAAGGTGGCGGAGTCCGGCGCCATTTCCCGGTGGCCTATTCGGAGGCTATCGTAGAGCTGCTGCCGCTGGGCATCAGTGTAGTTGGAGGCCACCGTCAGTACTCGGTCCCGCGATCGCTTGGCCGACCCGCTGAGATAGTCCCAGAAGCCCTTCATCGCCGAACCGATCCCTTGGGACGAGAGGCCGCTGGACATGGTGCCCTGGGTCTGGCTGGCCTCGATGGTGGCGAGGGCGTTCTGCACCTCGGCCTGTCGAGACCACAGGTCCGACTGCCTGCCGAACATCTCGTTCACCTGCCACCAGGTGGGCTTAGCCTCCAGGAAAGGGGTGGTGTAGTGCAGGGTGAAGGCACGTACCACGCTGATCATGTACATCTGCTTCAGAGCGGCAAACTCGACCAGTGTGTTGTAGGCGTCGCGGACGGCGGCGCTGGGGCCCAGTTCGTTCTTCACCACCGGGAGAAACATGATCACACCGCTGGCCTGGCCCGACAGCTTGGCGGGATCCTGGGCCAGGACGGGAGCAGCCGGATACGACATGGACGCGATGATGGCTGCTACCAGGAGAATGCGCGGCAGTCGAGACAGCGTCGGCATGACGACCACCTCCTATAATGCGTACGGCATTCCCAGCAGCGAAGCGTGTTCAGTGGGATGTCAGATAGTAGGTTAAGGAATCGGCCACGTCAACCGATCGCCAAAGGTGTAGGCAGCAGATTGGGAGAGGTATGCAAGCGCGGGGATGCTGTCTCATGCCCGCGCCGCTGAGCGGACGATGGGGTGTCGCGTCAGGAGCCGGCTAGGCCGACGCGCCGGAGTAGTGCTTGAGACCGCGGAGCCAGAAGCGGCGGCAGAGCCACAGGAGCAGGGCGGCCAGCACCACCGCCCCGGCCAGGGCGGCAGGCGAGAGCCGGCCGCTGAGGGCCTCCATCGGGACGCTGGTGGCGAAGGCGACCGGCACCACGAAGGTGAGGCCGTAGCGGAGCCAGGAGGGGTAGATGCTCAGCGGCCAACGCCCGGCCTGGTAGAGGCTCTGGAAGATCACCAGGATGTTCTCCGCCCGCACCACCCAGAAGGTGAGGGTGGAAAGCATCATCCAGAACGAGTAGACGATGACCCCGCCCGCCGCGAGGGCAACCAGGAAAGCGAGGGCCGAGGCCGGCCCCAAGGTGGCGCCCAGGTCCCTCAGCGCAATTCCCAGCAGCCCCAGCCCGATGAGCAGATCCACCCCCCGCCAGAGCTGGAACTGCCGCACGCTCACCAGGAACTGGGCGTCGGCGGGCTTGATGAGGGAGAAGTCCAGCGTGCCCTCGCGCACGTCCTCCATCAGCCGCTGCATGCTGGGCTGGATGACCAGGTTGATGACCCCACCCACCACGAAGTAGACCCCCAGGAGGCCGAGCAACTCGGCCGGTGCCCATCCGCCCAGATTGTCGGTGTAGGAGAAGACCACCGCCAGGCCCCCCAGCGCCGTTCCCAGCCCCAGCAACGACTGGAACACCTGCACCACCAGGTTGCCCCGGTACTCCAGTTCGTTGAACACCCCCAGGCGGAGGTAGACCGCTGCCAGACGCAGGTAGCGCATCACCCGCCCACCGCCGTGTAGCGCTTCACGCCCGCCCGCCATACCCGTCGCACCAGCACGAGGGCGGCGGCCAGCCAGGCCGCCTGCGCCAGGTAGCCGGCTGCCGTTTCGGCCGGCGTTAGGCGCCCAAGCACCAGTTCCACCGGGAAAGA
>JAAYAV010000016.1 GCA_012719195.1 Anaerolineae bacterium
CAGCGCATATAGGCCCCTGACCCCGTCCGGCCTAGGTCGGGGTCGGCAGACAACTCAAGAGCCGCCGGCGCAGACCTTCACGGTCGCCGCCGGCGGCTCACTCTCTGCCGGTTGAGGAGTCCCTAGTTGCCCGATGCCCTCTCCACAAGGGGTGCGGCCGACTCCTGGACCTGGGCCAGCGCCTCGGAGAGCGGCAATTCGCCGGCGAACACGCGCTGCATGGCCTGCCAGATCCAGCCGCCGACCTGCTCGATCCAGGTGGTGGGGGGCATGGTGTGGCCGATCTCCAGGGCGCCGAGAGCCGCCTCGGCGACATCGGTGCGGTAGGCACCGCGGAACTCAGCCGACTCCAGCGCCGTCTTCAAAGGTGGAACGCTGAGCGACGAGGGTGGTCGGTTGGCGACAAAAGCAATCCACTCCCAAGATGCCTTGGGTTGCTCGGTACGGTTCGACATCACGTACGCGCGCATGGAGAGCAGCGTCATCCGCTCACGGTTCCCCGGCGGTACGGTGACTCCCCACTCGAAGGGCCACTGGCGGCCGGAGAGGGTGCCGCCCCGTTCGGTGATCGGTCCGTACCACATGGCTCCGCGCTGGCCCACCACCGCGTTTTCAAAGCCGCCTAGGGCGTCTAGTTCCTGTGGCGTGGGCATGACTCCGTGACTCAGGGCGAGATCGACGTACCACTGGATGGCCTCTACGGTGGCCAGGTCGGTGAAGGTGGCAGTTGTGGGAGCGACGAGGTTGTCTACCAGAGCGCCGCCGTTCTGGTACACCAGCGGGACGAAGTCAGCTCGGCTCATGTCGCCAATGAGGCCGTAGACAGGCGTAGCTCCGGAGAAGTCGGTGAGCATGAAGGCGGCCTGCAGCAGATCGTCCCAGGTCCACGAGGAGGTGGGATACGGCACTCCCGCGGCGTCAAACAGGTCCCGGTTGAAGTAGAGCACCCAGGGATCGACGTCTGCCGGCAGTCCCCAGAGTTGACCGCGCCATGACAGAGCGTCGAGGGTGCCCTGGTAGAATGCGTCACGGTCGAGGGTGAGGTCCTCCTGGAGAAGTGGGTCCACGGGGCGAATCAAGTTCGCTTGGGCGGCTTCCGCGATAGCCAACTGGTCGATCATGAGCACATCGGCCCGGCTGCCGCCCGTAAGGTAGCCGTACGGGCTGGCAGCTCGCAAGACGATGTCCACGGACGGATGGGCGCCCTCGAACTCCGCTTCGAGGGACTGGAAGTGCCCCGTCAGCGCGGCGGAAGGGAAGACGAAGGTAACGGAGGCCGGCTCGGGGGTGGGTGTGGGTTTGGAGAAGAGCCCGCATCCGCCGAGGGACAGGGCGAGCACGGCCAACCCAAGGCATAGTCGGATCCTCATGGCGAACCTCCTGGCTGAACCACCCCATTGTAGCCCCGGGGCAGTCCTTGTCTCAACCCTGCCTTGGGCTACAGCGCCCTGACCCGGCGCAGGTTCGCGGCGGCGAGCAGACCCAGAGGTATGGTTAGCCAGAAGGAGAGGGCGCGGAATACCAGCACGGCCGAGAGCGCTCGGTCCAGGTCGTAGCCGAGGGCGGAGTAGCTTGCTAACATGGCCCCCTCCGTGACGCCCATGCCATAGGGCATTCCCACGGCCGATCCCGCCAGGCTGGCGGCGGTGTAGGCCAGGACGGTGTGCGGCACGGTAGCGCGCACGCCAAGGGACCAGACGGAGAAGTGCAGGCTGGCCATGTCTCCCAGGATGGTCCAGGAGGAGAAGAAGGCCGCAAGCAAGAGACCGAATTTGATCACGGAACCGATCCGGAGGGCGGCCGCCGCCTGGTCGAGGATTCGAGGAAGGGCTTCTTCCAGCGATGATCGGCGCCCGCGAGAGCGGACCAGAGAGTCCAGGCGCCGCCCCAGGGAGGCGGCTAGGGCCGCGGAACGCTCCGGCCGCAGCATGAGGTAGGCCACCAGGGCCGTCCCCAGGAGCGAGGCGACTACCAACGGCAGGATCGCCCTCCACCCCCCTGCTTGCCCAGCGCCGGCGCCCAGCAGAAGAGCTAGGAGAACGGTGGCCAGCAGCCAGGCCGTCCCCAGCAGGTTCTGGAGCACGAAGTAGCCGGCGATGGCGGCTTCGTGCATACCGCGACGGCTCAGGTAGGCGGCTCGCACGGCTATACCGCCCGCGCCTCCGAAGGGGATGATGCGGGCCGCGGCACCGGACGCCAAGGCTGCCTGAGAACTGAGACCGGGCGGAGCATTGACACCGGCGGCGCGAGCAGAGAGCGTCATCAGAAGCCCGGCACCGGCGTAGCGGGCGACCTGGGCCAACACCGCCGCCGTCAGCCAGGCCGGGTCGGCCGACCGGAAGTGCCCCCAGAGCGACGGGAGGTCCAGGGCTTCCGGAGCGATTACCCACACGGCAAGGAGCAAGAGGGCCAGGAGCAACAGCCCGCGGAAGAGAGGATGGCGAGCCAGGCGCTTCAACCCGGCATTTCCGGCGCCGGTTGGTGTCGCAGGCATAGGGTGGCTTCCTTGGTGATGACTTCTGCCCCGATTGTGGCCGCGTGCAGGCGGACGAGCAAGGTGCCGAGGATTGCCTTCGCCCAGCGACGCGTCGCGCTTGATGGCACCGGCGAGAGCCTCTAGAATGCTCAGGAGGGGCCAAGCGCGCTTCCGCAGTGAAGGGGTTGATCTCCCCCAGCGCGGCAGCGCCGGGCTCGCGTTGGATCAGACCGGACGATGGTGATATAATGGGTGGGTTAGTCACTTGTCGTTTGATGAATAGTCCCAGCTTCGGGGCCGGCTTGGTATGGCCTGGGGCTGGAGTAGCGCCAAGAGCGCGGAGGCACTGATTCGGATGGTAGCACAGGAAGACCAGGAGTTCGTGGCGACCCACGAACCACAGGAGACGGAGCAGGAGTTCGGTCTCGACGAACTCCTTGCCAAAGGACGGAGTCAGGGGTTTGTCAGCCAGGAGGACATCCTAGCCGTCATCCCTGACGCTGAGAACAACCTAGACGCCCTCGACGGCATTTACATCGCTCTTCTCAACGAGAGCATCGAGGTGGTGGAGGGCGAGGAAGAAGAGGAAAAAGAGGAAGAAACAGAGGCAGAAGAAGAGCCGGAGGCGACCGTGGTTGACCTGTCGCAGATCGGCGTTGATGACACGGTAAGTCTATACCTTAAGGAAATCAGCCGCGTTCCGCTGCTCACCGCCGAGCAGGAAGTGGATCTGGCACAGAAGATCGAGGCCGGCGTGGCCGCCCAAGAGCGCTTGGAGGTTCACAACCACGAGGCCGATGAGTTGTCCACCCTCGAAGCAGTGGTTCGTGAGGGGGAACGCGCGCGCCGGCATCTTATCGAGGCCAACTTCCGACTGGTGGTGAGCATCGCGAAGAAGTACGTCGGGCGAGGAGTGTCGTTCCTGGACCTCATCCAGGAGGGCAATATCGGCCTCATCCGCGCGGTGGAGAAGTTCGACTGGAGACGCGGCTTCAAGTTCAGCACCTACAGCACCTGGTGGATTCGGCAGGCCATCACGCGCGCCATTGCCGACCAGGGCCGCACCATTCGCGTTCCGGTCCACATGACTGAGCGAATCAACAAGGTCATGCGGACTCAGCGCAAACTGGTGCAGGAGCTGGGCCGCGAGCCGACGCCGGAGGAAATTGCCGCCGATCTGGACACTACGCCGGATCAGATCGAGCGGATCATGAAGATCAGCGAGCGACCTCTGTCCCTAGAGATGCCGGTGGGTGAGGAACAAGACAGCGCTCTAGGCGACTTCATCGAGGATGAGCTGAGCCTCATGCCCAACGAGGTGGCCTCCAACGAGCTGCTTCGTCGGCAGGTGGAAGAGGTCCTGTCTACCCTCAGCGCGCGCGAATCGCGCGTATTGCAGATGCGCTTTGGCCTGAAGGACGGACACTCACATACGCTGGAGGAGGTCGGCCGTCGCTTCGGCGTCACTCGGGAACGAGTGCGTCAGATCGAGGCTAAGGCACTGCGCAAGCTGAGGCATCCCAGCCGCTCGCGCCGACTGAGGGACTACCTGCAGCCGGAGTAGGAGCTGAGCCGGCACCATCCGGCGATTGGTGGAATCGCTACGCGATGGGCTCGCGCAAGGGCGCCCGACGCTCGGGCGCCCATGGTGCGCCTGGGCCCCATGTGAGGAGGATGACTGATGGCATCCGGCCTAATCGACACGCGCTTCATAGACGCACTGGCCACGTCCGAGCCGACGCCGGGCGGGGGCAGCGCTGCGGCTATGGCCGGGACCATAGCTGCCGGCCTGTTGAGCATGGTGTGCAACCTGACCGTCGGCCAGGAGAAGTTCGCCTCCGTCGAGGCCGATGTGACCGAGGTACTGCGTGAGACCGAGGCCATCCGCCACCATTTGGTGGACCTGGCCGAGCAGGACATGGCGGCCTACCGCTCATTTGTCGAGGCCCAGCGACTGCCGCGCACCAGTGCGGAGGAGCGCCGGGTGCGAACCGCATCCATGCAGGCGGCTCTGCGCGACTGCACCAGCGTGCCCCTGCGGATAGCACAGCGATGCCGCCGTCTGCTCGATCTCTCGCCCGCAGTGGCCGAGAAGGGCAACCCGAACGCGGTTACTGACGTGGGGGTGGGGGCTCTGCTGGCCGACGCCTCCATGCGCGGGGCCGGCCTGCAGGTCAGGGTCAACCTGGCCTGGCTCAAGGACGCCGAGTTCGCGGCCGCTCAGTCTGCGGAGCTGGATGAGACGCTGGCCGGCGGGGAGCAGGTCATGGCTCAGGCTCTGGCGATCGTTGACCATGTTGTGACCGGATAGCGCGATGGGACCGGCTCTTGTGGTTCCGGGCGAACCAAGGAGGATAGGGTGAGGGCCCAGCTACTGGACGGAAAGGCGACGGCGGCGCAGATGCGCACGGAGACGGCTGAGCAGGTGGCCGCCCTGGCGAGCGCGTTGGGCAGGCCGCCCGCGCTGGCGGTCGTGCGCGTGGGCGACGACGCGGCCTCAGTGAGCTACGCTCGGATGATCGAGCGCACCTGTGGGCAGGTAGGGGTTGTGTTCCTGCCCCACCTGCTCGCCACCGCGGAAGAGATGGGCGTACTCGACCTGGTGGGCTCGCTCTCGGCGTCGGATACCATCGACGGGATCATGGTGCAGGAGCCGCTGCCGGCGGGAATCAGCCGGGACAGAGTCATTGAGGTGCTCACGCCCGCCAAGGACGTCGACGGCGTTCATCCTCTGAACGCGGGCCTCCTTCTCCAGGACGCGGGCGGTCCTCTCGTTCC
>JAAYAV010000130.1 GCA_012719195.1 Anaerolineae bacterium
AAGCCATCGTCTGCCCACTCCAGCGAGACGGTGGCGCTGATGGCGCCGCTGTGCCGGGCCACGTTGGAGAGGGCTTCCTGGGCCACGCGAAAAAGCCCTTGCTCCAGATCCGGCGACAGGGAGCGCTCCTCCCTCGCCCGCAGGCTGATGTTCACGCCCATCTGGCGGGACCACGACGGCACGTGATCGCGCAGGGCTTCGACCAGGCTCTTTCCCTCCAGCGCCGCCGGTCGCAGCTCGCGCACCAGACCGGTGAGTTCGCGCTGGGCCTGTTGCGCCAGAGCGGCTGCTTCATCGAGTCGGGCAGCGGCGCTGGCAGGATCGCTCTCGAGCAGGGCGCGTGCCGCCGCCAGTTGCATGGAGGCGGCGAACACCTGCTGCTTCACGCTGTCGTGGAGGTCGCGCGCCAGTCGGTTACGCTCCTCCAGGGTGGCCAGTTCCTGGCGGGCCTCGAGCAGGTTCTGCAGTTGCTCCGCCATCCGATTGAGATGACGGCCCAGCTCACCGATCTCGTCGGGGGAGCGATCTTCGGTCAGGGCGGAGAAGTCACCATGGCTCCAGGAGTCGGCTGCTTGCGACAGCCGGTGGAGGCGTCGCGCCAGCCCGCGAGCGGTGAAAGCACCGAAGACGGTGCCGATGGCTCCCGCCAGAATCGTGAAGGCGGCGGCGCTCGACGCCACCAGGCTCAGCAGGCCAGGGAAGGCGGACTTAGCGAGGGCCCAGACGTCGAAGCCCATCACCAGCACCGCCACCACCTGTCCATCCTCTGCCCTAATGGGAGCCGCCGCCACTAGGCTCGTTCCGGCGCGGGTGGCGAGCTCATCGGGGTCCTCCTCGCCCGCGATGGCCCGAGGCAGAAGGGCCGCCAGTCCGGGAAGCTCTGCCGTGTCGAACGGCTCACCAGCGACGCCCAACCCCTCGGGCAGGCCGGCCAGGTACCGGCCGACTGGGTCCAGCACCAGCACTCGGTTGGGTCCCGAAGGGTCGTCGAACATGAGGCGCAGTCCGGCGCCGTCGCTCTGGGCGCTCGGGTCGGCGAAGTAGGCGCGCAGCCAGCGATCCAGCTCGGCTGCGTCGGGGGGATCTTCCAGGAACACGGGCTGATCGGTGGGCACCGTGATGGCCGCGCGGGCCAGTGCGGAGATCACCACGTCGGTCTGCAGCAGCAGGTACGCAACGGCGACAAGGGCCAGAAGCTCGACAGCAACGAGGGCGCCCACCGTCACCAAGGTGTAGCTTAGTGTCAGCTTCCATCGCAGCCGCCGTAGTGGCCGCAGGGATGGCATGGGTCTCATGCGGGGATCGCCTCTTGGTGATCGGTCAGGTACTGGTCCGCCGCCGCGCCGGTTACGTCAGGGTAGCGGGACGGGACCGGCGCGGCAAGCGAGACGGGTCCGAGGCAGACCCCTCGGACCCGGGAGTGATCCACTGGCTAGGCGGTGAGGTCCTGCCGCCGGAAGCTCCAGACTGCCAGAGCCAGGAACACCAACGCGTAAGCGGCGATGAGCCCGGCTGCCGGGACGGGATCCAGCGTCTGCACCGCCAGCGGCGCCGAGTCCACCCGCACCTGGACGAACTGCGCCTCGCTGTAGAGCAGGCCCTGGGCCAGCTTGACGGGGAGGAACTGGCCGACCTTGGCGACGCCGTCGCTGGCCAGGGAGAGAAGCTGGACGAGCAGCCCCTCCACCAGCAGAGAGAAGGCGATGGTGATGCCTAGGCCGGCCGTGGTGGAGCGGGTGGCCACGGTCACGAAGCAGGTGATCGCGGCATAGGGCAGCAGGGTGTAGGCGGTGAGCACGGCCCGCGACAGGAGCCGGCCGAGATCGAGGGAGGCGAGGGCTACGGTGCCGCCGCCAACCACGGTCACGAGCGCGCTGCCGACCAGGGCTGCCGCCAGCGACGCCAGCACCAGCAGCAGAAGCGGCCACAAGATGCTGACGAACTTCGCCAGCAGCAACCGGGGCCGGCCCACGCCGCGGCTGAGCCAGAGGTGGAGGGTGCGCCAGGTGTACTCCTGGCCGATGGTGGCCGCCACCAGGATGATGCCCAGGTAACCGCCCAGGGAGTTCCCGCCGGCGATGGTCGAGAACTCATAGGCGCCGTTGGGCCAACCCATGCTCGCCGCCAGGGCACTCGTCACTCCGTCGCCCATGCGGGCCATGGGAGCGGTGAGGGCAAAGATAAGCAGGGTGAGCAGCGTGATGGCAGCCAGCTCGATCCAGATGAGACGGCGACGAAACAGCTTGCTGTGTTCCAGGCCTAGTATGCCGAGGGTCATGTCCTTCTCCTCTGTGTGGTTGGGT
>JAAYAV010000131.1 GCA_012719195.1 Anaerolineae bacterium
ACTTTCTGTCCGACGAGCGCGGCAACCACTACGAGACGGGCGTCACGCTGGGCTGGGAGCCGAGCGGGCGGGCCGAGTTCGACTCGCGGCGGCTGTTCTTTGCGCCGCTGCTTCCCCTGGCCGAGCGGGTCACCATTCACGTCCCTGCCGTCTTGGTGGAGCGCTCGGCGCCACTGACCTTCACGGTGGCGGTTCCGGAGGGGGTCTCCGAGGGTGACGAGTGGGCGGTGGACGTGCCGCTGGACCTGGGCGGCTGCCGGCTGCACTTCACCCAAGCGCGGCTCCAGAACGATCTTCTGGTGCTCAGTGCCGGCCTCGCGGAGCCGGTGGGCCCGGGAGAGAGGCGCCTCGCCGGCGTGGCGCTCTCGTCGGTGACGGGACCGGACGGAGTCGAGCGTCCCCTGGCCGTCGGCTCGCCCCTGGTGGGGCAGTTCAGCCAGACGGTCACCATCCCCGGGGCGGGGCAGCGGCTGCTGGTGGGGCTCGGCAGCGGCGACGGTGGCGGTCCCCTGGGGCCGGGAACGTACACCGTGGAGGTGGCCGGCGTGCAGGAGGCTGTGCCTGGTCCGTGGGAGCTGAGTTGGGAGATGCCGTAGGCTGGAACCTGGCCCCCCTCGTGGTTTCGCCGAGCGAGAACAACGCTCGCGAGTCGGCGCCGTCGATTCGCTGTCCCCTTTCGCTGGGAAGGTAGGGGGAGGGGAGGAGTGGTGAAAGGGGTCGCCCGACCTGCCGGGGCGGCCCCTTAGGTTGTTGGGCCTGGCTCGGGGCTCAGGACCGCGAGCCTAGTCTACTTTCTCCATGGTGGTGGCGGACTTCATCAGCTCCACGAACTCCACCACATCGGGGTCGTCGGGGAGGAGCTTGGCGACGCGGGTGGCCTCTTCCACCACGCCCGCCAGGGTGCTGCCCTGGGCCCAGTAGCTCTCCCGCAGGATCTCCGCCGCCTCGCCGACGATCACGCTCCACTGGAAGCGCGGTGAGGCTTCGTCAAAGGCCTCGTCCATGTCGGCGGTGCCGAACTCGCGGTTGATCTCCGTCACCTCGTCGGTGTTCGGGTCGGCCCAGCGCATGTAGACCGTCGCCATGGTGCCCTCGGTGTCCGGGTGCAGCTTGATCTCGTAGAGGGCAGTGACGCTGTGCCCGGCACCGATCTCGCCCGCGTCCACGGTGTCGTCGCGGAACTCCTCGTCCTCGATGGCGCGGTTCTCGAAGCCGATGAGGCGGTAGCGGGCCACCACTTCGGGGTTGAAGTCCACCTGGATCTTGGCATCCTTGGCGATGACCTGCAGGGTGCTGGTGAGGTTGTCCAGGAAGAGCCGGCGCGCCTCGTTGAAGGTGTCCACGTAGGCGTAGAAGCCGTTGCCCTTGTCGGCCAACTGCTCCATGAGTACGTCGTTGTAGTTCTCCATGCCGAAGCCGACGGTGGTCAGGGTGATGCCATCGGCGGCGTACTCCTCGATCTCCTTGAGGATGGAGTCGGCGCCCGTCTGCCCGACGTTGGCCACACCGTCGGAGCAGAGGATGACCCGGTTGAGGCCCTCGCCGGTGTCGGCCTTGGCCGCCACCTGGTAGGCGAGCCGCAGGCCGGCCTCGGCGTTCGTGCTGCCCTCGGCCACCAGACGCTGGATGGCCTTGTTGATGGTCTCCTTCTCCTCGCCGCTGGTAGGGTCGAGGATGGCGCGGGCGTCGTCGCCGTAGACGACGATGGCGACGGTGTCGGTGGGCCGCAACTGGTTGACCAGCAACTGCAGCGAGCGCTTCACCAAGCCGAGCCGGTTCTCCATATCCATGGAGCCGGAGACGTCAACTACGAAAGTGAGGTGGACGTCCTCACGCTCCTCGTTGGAGACGGCGTATCCCTGGATGCCCACCCGCATGACCTCGTAGCGCTCCGTCTGCGAGAAGGGGATGGGAGCACCGTCCAGGTAGATGGCGAAGGCATCGCCGGCGGCGGGGAAGTCGTAGTCCTGGCGGAAGTAGTTGACGTACTCCTCCACCCGCACCGAGTCCTTGGGCGGTAGGTAGCCCTGGTTGATGTAGCTGCGACCGACGGTATAGGACCCGGTGTCCACGTCCAGAGCGAAGGTGGAGAAGTGGTCGTCCTCGGTGTCAATGAAGGGGTTGACGCCGTAGTTCTCGAAGAAGGTGTCCTCGTAGGGCTCGTCATTGGGAGGCTGCAGGCCCGTCTGCCCTTCCTCGTCGGCGAGGGCGGCCGGCATGAACGGAGCGGTCGTTGCTTGCGGCCGGCGCGGCTGCACCGCCCCCTGCAGAGACGGCGAGGCCCCGCAGGCCAGAAGCAGCAAGGCCAGGATGAGGCCGAGCAACACGGCGAATCGGCGCGACTGGCTGGACATGTGACACTCCTCCTGACCGTAAAGTGGGGCGGATGGCGGGCCTATGGACCAAATGCGAGTGAATAGGCTATCGGCTGCGGGCGGCGAATCCTTACACCCTCTAGACGCCGCCCGGAGCCGACCGGTTCCGGATCGTTCGGCGACTGCCAACGCTCTGCCGGCCCCTAGTCGCTACCGGCCCGTCTTTCACCGCTCCGCCGTCAGGTCATCGCTGGCGAAGGTGGGGCACCAGAACTTCTCGATGTAGCCGATCACGAGGGCTGTCCCTTCATCGTGGCTAACGTAGGGCGGGCGCAGCGGGTTGTACATGGTGTCGGTGAGGTCGCGCGCCAAAGCGACTTTGTAGCCCCAGCGAACCGCCTTCTTGATGGCGAAGGGCCGGTTGAGGATGCACATGTTGGTATGGACGCCGGCGTAGATGACGTTCTCGATGCCCTTGGCGGCGAGGATGTTGCAGAGCTCCTGGCCATCGGCGCTGATGGCATCGCCCGGCAGGATCTCAATGGCCGGGTTCTGGTGCGTCCAGGGACGGCTCCAGGTGGGCTCGCGCGTGTCGCTGCCCTGGTCGCTGTCGTCAATGGGCAGGGGCGGGTCCTCCCGGTCCGCCAGAGGGGGCGGCTCCACCGTGGGGAGGTCCAGCACCCAGCGGCGCGCCGGGTGTTCGCGGTAGTAGTCCATGGTGTCCGACGGGGCGTGGACCACCAGGACGCCGTGCCCACGCGCTGCCTTGAGGACGGTGTCTATGCGCGGGGCCAGCACCGCCGCCCGCTCGGTGGCGCCCCAGGACCAATGCGTGTCCCACATGTCGACGACGACGAAGGCGGTCGTGGCGCCGTCCCAAGTCGCCTCGGTGTGGTGAACGTTCCAGCCGGTGCGGCCGGTGGCGCGCGGCGTCTGGTGTCGCAGGGTCAGGCGAAGGGGAGCAGGCATGGGCGGACCTCCCACGGTCGGTGTTGCGCGGAGTGTAGGAGGAGCGGGCCGCTCCGTCTAGCGTTGGGTCGACAGACGGGCGCCCCTCTCCGCCGGAGAGGGGCGCGGTTGGAGGCGGGGCGCAAGGAGTCGCTAGGCTCGGGCGAGGAACTCGCGCACCACTCGCTCGTACTGGGCCGGTTGGTCGCGCCGGATGCAGTGGCCGGCTCCCGGGAAGCGCTCCACCTGGATGCTAGGCACGAGGCTGATGATCTCGTCCACGGTGTCCGGCCCGGTGATGCCCTTGGCCGGGTCGGGGCAGAGCAGCAGGGCCGGGCAGAGAACGTAGGCCACCACGATTCGCCAGGGTCGCTTGGG
>JAAYAV010000132.1 GCA_012719195.1 Anaerolineae bacterium
GGGTGCGAGTCACGGCGAAGCTGGAGACGAAGGGCTTGCCCGCAGGCAAGTTGTCGCTCAGTCCGGCCGTGCGGGTGAGCAGCGCCGCCGGTAGCTATGCTCTGCCTCTGGAAGCTGAAGTCGTGCGGCCCCTGCTGGCAGTCTCGGAGCGCGACTTCGATCTTGGCCGCCTCACGCCCGCCGAGGTCGACGCGGCCGAGGCATCCTTGGTCGTCTCCAACCAGGGCAATGCCGACCTGGAATTCGAGATCGAGCCGCACGTGCCCTGGCTGCAGGCTGAGCCCGCGTCGGCACGGCTCGTGGGCGGCGCCAGCACCGTGGTGAGGCTGTCTCTTTCGGCGACAGACGCCCAGACTCCCGGTATCCAAGAGGGCCAGCCGACCGCGACCGTCCGCAGCCAGGGCGGAGTCATTCCCCTTAGCCTGCGCTTTGCCCTCATCCGGCCGGTGCTGGCTGTCGAGCCGGCTGCCATTGACTTCGGCATCGTCCCGGCTCAGGGAGTGGGCGAGAGGCACCTCGTTCTCGCCAACCGGGGCACTGGTCCCCTCCGTTGGGCCGCTCGGACGGACGCTGCCTGGCTTGAGATCGCCCCCTCCGCCGGAGAGTGCGCCGAGGGTGCGTCCTCGCCCATCGTGGTACGTGCCTACGGTCTGGCCATCCCTACGGGCACGGACCAAGCCAAGGGAACCCTCGTCTTCGAGGGCCCGCACAACCGCCAGGCCGTGCCAGCGACCGTGGCGCTGTCTCAGCCGATCCTCATGGTGGCGCCGGTAGCTGAGCTTCCCGAGAGCGTGGACCTCGCCCCCACCCAGGGCCAAGTGATGCTCTTCAACCGAGGAGCGGGCGACCTGGAGGCCACCGTGACCTCCAAACACCCCAGCGTGACCGTGACGCGACCCGACGTGCTCATCGGCAGCGGCCGCTCGGCGGCGGTCGAGGTAATAGTGACGCCCGAGGACGACTGGGGGCCCGGCATGCGCGACCTGGGCGGGGCCCTGCAGGTAGACTCCAACGGTGGGACTGCCGACGTGGACTTGCGGCTCCTTATCTCGGTAAGAACCGAGTTCTCTCTCACTCCCGACCGGCTGGTCTTGAGTCTCGGCGGCGAAGGCGCTATTATCGTGCGCAATCTGGGCCGAGGCACGCTGGAAGGCGCGGTGACCACCTCCGCCGACTGGCTGCAGGTGCGGCCGCGGCAGGTCACCGTCAGGCCGGGCCGGCGAGCCCGCCTCGAGGTCACCGCGATGGAGAAAGCCGATTCGAGCGAGGACGGCTCAGCTCTGGTGACGGTGGCTTCGGCTGGTACTACCGAAACGGTTGAGGTGTCGATCACGCCATGAGCCTGCCCGAGGCAGCCCTATTCGACTTCGACGGTACCTTGGTGCACATTACCATCGACTTCCAGGCCATGCGCCAGAGCGCCGTCGACGTGATCGCGCGCTACGGCGAAGGCGCGGACGGCGGTAGTCGCTTCACCCTCGAGCTGGTGGAGTCCGTCCGAGACCGCCTGGCCGCCGGGGATCCCGAGCGAGCGGCCCGCTTCCAGGAAGAGGCGCTCGCAGGGATCCGCGATGTGGAGTTGGCGGCAGCGGTGGACGCGACCCCCCTGCCCGGGGTGATGGAGACGCTCCGGTGGCTGCGCGACCGTGGCGTCAAGGTCGGAATCGTGACGCGAAACTGCCGCGCGGCCGTGCTCTCCGTGGCCGAGCGGCACCAGATGCCGTTCGACACGCTCCTCAGCCGCGACGACGTCAGACACGTGAAGCCCCACCCGGAGCATCTCCTGCAGGGGCTCCGGCACTTCGGTGCGAGGCCGGCACTGTCCGTAATGGTGGGAGATCACCCCACCGACATCCAGGCGGCCCAGGGCGCGGGGATGGTCTCGGTAGGCATCACCACCACTCGCACCGCCCAGGGCTTCGACACCGTGCCCGACTTCATGGTCGACCGCATGGATGAGCTAGTGAGCCTCCTCGGCAACGGCCGCTGGCAGGTTCACCGAGAGGGGAGGTCCCAAACGTGAGCGACTTGGCTGCCTGGAGAGACGCTTCCGTGATCCTGCTGACTCTGGAAGCCTTCGTCATCGGCCTTCCGTTTGCCGTGGTGGGCTACTTCGCTGTGAAGTACCTGCGCCTGTTCCGTCACTGGCTCGCCGAGCACTTCCCGGTGTGGCAGGCAGCCGCCGTGCGCGGCCGCGATTATGTCGACGAGTACGCACGCTATGCCACCGTTCCCGTGGTCGGCGCGGCGTCCCTAGCGGCGGCGGCGCGCTCGGTCACCAAGCTCGGTCAGCCACGCGAAAATCCGAACTGGAGGTCTCAGCGCTATGGATAGGCCCAGCACCAAGACCATAGTCTATGGAGCCCTGGTCGGCGGCGTTCTCGGGGCAGCGCTCGGCGCCATCATGGCCGCGCGCAGCGGCGGTCACCGTAGCCGGCGCCCCTCGGCGACGGAGGCGACGGCGATCGGCATGACTACCCTTGGCTTGCTCAAGCAGATGATCGACGCTTTCAGCTAGGACCGATGCGGGGCAGCGCTGCCCCACCCCCCGAATCCAATCGTTCGGCGTGAGCAGCTTCGCTCTTGCCCGGCACGCTGAGGTGCCCAAGCACACCCTGGGCACTGAGGTGACGCCGCAATGGCACCCCCGAGCCGATTCCTGATGGCCCTTCCACAACCGGGTGCGGCCCCTAGTGCCGCAGGTCCCGGGCCTAGTTCGACTTCGCCCTCCGGCACGCCCGATCCTGCGGTCCCGGCTCAGCTGGTCGTGCGACGGTCCGCGCCGCGGGCCTCGGGCCGTGCCGATCCGTGGTCTCGAGTTACCACTCGTCATCCGCACCCGGTTTCAGCGCATTCGCCCACGAGATCAGACTCGCCAGCGGGAGGTTCACGTTGTTCGAGGTAGTCCTGAAGGAGCAACTCGCTCCCGTCACCACCATGTTGCGCTTATACGCGCCTGAGATCGCCGGTAAGGTGCAGCCGGGGCAGTTCGTCATCACCATGGTTAACGACCACGGCGAACGGGTGCCCCTGACTCTGGGCGATTGGGACAGGTCCGAAGGCACCGTAGATCTCGTCTTCCAGCAGGTCGGCAAGACGACCGTGCATCTCGGCACCCTTGAGGTGGGCGATCGTCTCCACGCCCTCACCGGGCCGCTCGGGCGCCCGAGCCGGATCGACGATTACGGCACGGTGGCCTGCGTCGGTGGCGGCGTCGGGACGGCCGCCGTCTACCCCATCGCCCGCGCCTTGCGCGAGGCGGGTAACACCGTCCACACCATTATCGGCTGCCGCAGCCGCGACCTTGTCTTCTGGGAAGACAAGATGGCCGCCCTCAGCGAATCACCCCTCGTGTGCACCGACGACGGCTCCTACAAGCGCAAGGCCCTAGTGACGGAGCCGCTGGCCGAAGTGCTGGAACGAGGCGGCGTCAGCCATGTCTGGGCCATCGGGCCGGCGATCATGATGAAATTCGCCGTACTCACCTGCAAGCGCTACAACACCCCGGTCACGGTCAGCCTGAATGCCGTCATGGTGGATGGGACGGGCATGTGCGGCGCTTGCCGCGTGGAGGTAGGCGGGGAGACGCGCTTCTCCTGCGTGGACGGCCCCGAGTTTGACGGCCACCTGGTCAACTGGGACCTGCTCCTGGACCGCCAGCGGCTCTACCAGACTAAGGAGCGGGAGGCCCTGGAGCGCTTCCGCGAGCAACAGTGTCAGTGCGGCCACGCCAGAAAGGAGCACGGTCATGAGTCGGCGTGATCTTCCGCGGCAAGACATGCCCGAGCAGGACTCCCTCCTCCGGCTTCGTAACTTCGACGAGGTGGCGCTGGGCTACACAGCCGAGATGGCCGATCTCGAGGCGCGGCGCTGCCTGCAGTGCCGCCGCCCTACCTGCATCGACGGCTGCCCGGTCGGCGTGCTGATCCCGCAGTTCCTGCTGGCCCTGCAGGACGGCGACCTGGCCGAATCCGCCCGCATACTCAAGAGCCGCAACAACCTGCCCGCCATCTGTGGCCGCGTTTGCCCCCAAGAGACCCAGTGCGAGGCCACTTGCGTCATGGGGCGCCGCGGAGAACCTATTGCCATCGGCAGGCTGGAGCGCTTCGTAGCCGATTGGGAGCGTGTCCACGGCTCGCTGGAGGCCGAAAGGCAGCCGCCCACCGGACGCCGCGTCGCCGTGATCGGCGCCGGCCCATCGGGCCTTACCGTCGCTGCCGACTTGGCCCGAGCCGGGCACTCGGTGGTGATATACGAAAGCCTGCATCGACCCGGTGGCGTCCTCATGTACGGAATTCCCGAGTTCCGCCTCCCGAAGTCGGTGGTCGATGCCGAGGTTCGCTACGTAGAAGGCCTCGGCGTCGAGATCAAACTCAACTCGGTAGTGGGCCGGCTTTACTCCGTGGACGAGCTCCTGCGCTCCTACGATGGCCTCTACCTGGGAACCGGCGCCGGCCTATCGACCTGGATGGGGATACCGGGAGAGAACCTGAACGGGGTCTTCAGTGCCAACGAGTTCCTCACCCGGGTGAACCTCATGAAGGCCTACCGCTTCCCTGAGTACGACACGCCGGTGCACATCGGTCAGCGCGTGGCGGTCATCGGAGCGGGGAACGTGGCCATCGACTCGGCGCGGACAGCTCTGCGCCTCGGCGCTCGCGAAGTCCACGTCGTCTACCGCCGCTCCTCCGACGAGATGCCCGCACGCGCCGAGGAGGTCACCCACGGCCGGGCAGAGGGCGTATCGTTCGACTTCCTGGCCACACCGGTTGCCATTCTGGGCGATGAGAAGGGCTGGGTCA
>JAAYAV010000133.1 GCA_012719195.1 Anaerolineae bacterium
CCGCCCACCTGGCGGACGGCCCGCGGGCACTCCTCAATCCCGTCTTCACCTGGCGCAGCGACCAACTGATGACCGTCTGGGACGACTGCATGTGCTTCCCCGAGCTCCTGGTGCGGGTGCAGCGCCACCGCGTCTGCCGCCTGGAGTACCGCGACCTCGACTGGCATCCGCACGTGTGGGAATTGGAGGGCGATCTGTCTGAGCTGCTGCAGCACGAGTGCGATCATCTGGACGGAGTCCTGGCCGTCTCCCGGGCGATGGACGGGCGCTCCTTCGCCCTGCGCAGCCAGCGCCACCTCCTGGAGGAGAAGTGAGCCGCCATACACGTCTAGCGACGGCCCTACTGGTGACCCTGGTGCTGCTGGCGGCAGCCTGCACCCCGTCGCCCACCGCCACCCAACCTCCCGGCACCGTCACGCCCACCCTCGCCCCGACCGCAACCCCCGCCCCGCTCGTATTCGATGGCAAGGCCGCCTTCGGGCACGTTCAGGCCCAGATGGACATCGGCGACCGCCCCACCGGCTCGGAGGGCTCGCGCCGTACCGCCGACTACATCGCCTCCGAGCTCGTGGCCCTCGGCTGGGAGGTGCAGTTCCAGGAGTACGTCTACCTCGGCACCCCGGCGCGCAACATCATCGCCAAGAGCGGCAGCGGTCCCATCGCCCTCATCGGCGCCCACTACGACACCCGCCGCCAGGCCGACCACGATCCCGACGCGGCGAAGCGCACTGAACCGGTGCCCGGCGCCAACGATGGGGCCAGCGGCGTCGCCGTACTGCTCGAGTTGGCCCGCGTGCTGGAGCCGGAGACGCTCGGCCACCAGGTATGGCTAGTCTTCTTCGACGCCGAGGACAACGGTGGCATCGACGGCTGGGAGTACATCGCCGGGTCGCGCTACTTCGCCGACAACCTGACCGAGACGCCCGAGTTCGTCATCATCGCCGACATGATCGGCGACGCCGACCAGCAGATCTACCGGGAGAGGAACTCCACCGTGGCCCTACAGGACCGCATCTGGGCGCTGGCGGCACAACTCGGCTACCAGGATTACTTCATCGACGAGTTCAAGCACTCCATGCTGGATGACCACACGCCCTTCCTCCAGCGCGGCATCCCGGCGGTGGACCTGATAGACTTCGATTACCCTTACTGGCATACTACCGCCGACACCACCGACAAGGTGTCGCCCGAGGCCTTGGAACGGGTCGGGCGAGTGATCGAGGCGCTGCTGGAGTCGCTGCAGCCCTAGGCACTCACACTCGGCGTCGCCGGCCGGAGTCCATGTTCATAGGGAGCACATCCATGCTACGAGTGGGATTGGCCCGCCAAGACATCACCCCCGCCCTGGGCACAGCCTGCAGCCTGGGCCTGGAGGACGAGTGCCAGGAGGTCTTCGACCCTCCCTTCGTGCGCGTCCTCGCCCTCCAGGACGGCGACGAGCCGGTGCTGCTGCTCTCCACCGACCTCATCGGCCTCCAGCAGCGCAACCAGCACGACATCAAGAGCGCCCTCAGCGCTGCCACCGGTGTGCCCCGCGACCGCATCGTCGCCCACGGCACCCACAGCCACGAGTCGCCCACGGTCCAGGTGGCCAACAACGTGCCTCTCGAGCCGTACGGCCTCCAGTTCGCCGATCCCGGGTACTACCGCCTCTTCCTCGAGCGCGCCGCCCGGGCCGCCCGCGATGCCGTCGCCGGCATGTTCGCTGCCGAGGTCAGTTGGGGCCGCGGCAAGGTCAGAGGGGTAGCCAGCAACCGCCGCATCCTCAACGAGGAAGGCAAGGCGCGACTGCGCGGCAGCCGGCCCGACGCCGCCATGCGCGCCTACCCCGAAGGCGACTTCGACCCTTGGGTGCGGGTGCTGCGCTTCCACGAGGCGGATGGGCCGCGCGAGGTGCTTCTGCTCAACTACTGCTGCCACCCCACCGCCGCCGGCGGCGACGAGGAGTGGTACGTGACGGCCGACTTCCCCGGCGAAGCGATGCGCCTTGTCGAAGCAGAGCGCCCCGATCGCGCCTGCACCTACTTCACCGGCCCCTGCGGCAACGTGAACCCGGGCAAGTACGTTGGCGACGGCCAGGACCCTGCCGATCGCGTCCGCGACGTTCGCCTCCTCGGTGGCCGCCTGGCGGAGGGAATCCGGGCCGCCCTGCGCGATATGGAGCCGATCGAGGGCGATGGTCTGCGCTTCGCCACCCGGCCGGTACGCATGCCCATCCGCGAGGAGATCCCGACGCGGGAGGACCTGGAGGCGCGCCTGGCGGAGGCAGTAGAGGTGTACCGTCAGGCCAAGGCCGAGGGCCGGCGCCTGCCGGGCGGTGGCGACATCCGCCGCTTGGCGCACAAGCTCCAGCTACGCGCCCACACCGAAGGTGACTTCCTTCCCACCGAGGTAGCAGCCCTGCGCTGGGGGAGCTTCGGCGCCGCCTTCCTGCCCGGTGAGTGCTTCCTCGAGATCGCCCGCGCTCTATGGAACC
>JAAYAV010000134.1 GCA_012719195.1 Anaerolineae bacterium
ACATGGACCCGCACTCGCCCTACCTGCCGCCTGCTCCCTACGAGCGCGCTTTCTACCACGGCAACGAGACCGATCCGGACAACCGCTCCATGGACCCGGTGATGGCCTTCAGGCCCTTCCGCGACTTTTTCGCCTCCTGGATGCCGCCCGGAATCACCGACAAGGACTACATCATCGCCCAGTATGATGGCGCCGTCGCCTACATGGACACCTGCATCCAGACGCTCTTCCACCAGCTCGAGTCGCTGGGCATCCTGGACGACACCATCGTGGTCATCAACTCCGACCACGGCGAGACGCTCTACGATCACGACTGCTACTTCGATCATCACGGCATCTACGACAACACCCTGCACGTCCCTCTGATCATCCGCTACCCGGCGAAAGTGCCCGCCGGGCTGCGCGTCCCCGGCTACAACCAGCACAAGGACTTGCTGCCCACCATCCTCGAGTTGGCCGACATAGACCCGGGCGACTACCAGATGGACGGCCGCAGCCTGATGCAGCTCGTCCGCGGCGAGGTCACTTCCTTCGAGAGCGAGATCTACCTGACTGAGTGCACCTGGATGCGCAAGCACGGCTGGCGCACGCCCGAGTGGAAGCTCATCGAGGCCTTGGAGCCCGACTTCCACTTCAAGCCGCCGGTGGAGCTCTACAACCTCATCCAGGACCCGGAGGAGAACCACAACCTGGCCGAGAGCGAGCCCGAACTGGTCGCCGCCCTGCGCGCCCGCATGCAGGCCCACATCTCCAAGCGCGAGGCCGAAACCGGCCTGCCCAACCCCATGTACCACCAGGGAGACTGGCACGGGAAGGAGGGGGTCGGCGCCTTCAAGACGTCGCAACAGGCCTACGACGCCCTGTACATCGGCGGCGTGCAAACCGCCGTCAAGCTGCAAGCCGAAGCGAGGAAGTAGGGAGGGACTCACCGCAGAGAGCGCAGAGAACGCCGAGAAGAGGAGAGAGATGAAGAGGGATGTTGGTTGGTGGCGCCACAACCGTAGGCTCCGTCAACCGGGGCGCCGGCCAAGGACACCTCGGGGTCTCCGGCAGTCCCATCCTGCTCCTTCCTTTCTCCTTCGGCCTCCCTTCTTCTCTGCGCTCTCTGCGTACTCTGCGGTTCATTACGGGAGGACAGAATGGCACTGAAGGTAGCCATCGTAGGCATGGGCAACATCGGCAACACCCACGCCGGCGTCTATCAGAAGCACCCCGACGCCGAGATCGTCGCCGTGTGCGACGTCATCAAGGAGAAGGCCGACCGCGCCGCGGAGAAGTACGGCGCCCGCGCCTTCTACTCCGTGGATGACTTGCTCGCCAGCGGCATCAAGATCGACGCCGCCAGCGTCACCACCGCGGGCAAGGAGAACGGAGGCGACCACTACCAGCCCACCATGCAGTTGCTGGGCGCCGGCCTGCCCGTCCTCGGCGAGAAGCCCATCTCCAACAACCTCGAGCAGGCGCGGGAGATGGTCGCCCTGGCCAAGGCCAAGGGCCTGCGCTACGGCATCAACCTGAACCACCGCTTCACCCCGGCCGCCCTGCTGGCCAAGCAGTGGGTGAATGAGGGCAAGTTGGGCGAGCTCAACATGATCAACATGCGCATGTGGATCAACAACCCCAACGAGACCTCGCCCTGGTTCCACATCCGCGCCCTGCACCCGCA
>JAAYAV010000135.1 GCA_012719195.1 Anaerolineae bacterium
ACTGCCGCTGCTGACGGTCGTCGCCCTCATGCTCCTGCTGCGTCAGAGTAGTGCGAGGGCGGCACTGATCGCGCTGTCCGTAGCCGCAGTCATGGGTGTGGGCAGCTACGGACTCAACCTCCCGGTGTTCCTCGTTTCCCAGGCGCGCGGTCTGGCACTCTCCTTCTACATACTCTACATAATATGGACCGCGCTCCTGCTCTACCAGGTGGTGGGGGAGGTGGGGGGCATAGCAGCACTCGACGCTCTCACGTCCGCCTGGGTGCCGGACCGTGCCGCGGCGGCCCTCCTTTTCGCCTGGTGCCTCAGCGGACTTCTGGAGGGCATAGCCGGCTTCGGGGTGCCGTTGGCGGTCGTGGCGCCGCTGTTGGTAGGCCTGGGAGTGGCCCCGGTGACTGCGGTCGCGGCGACCGCGATGGGCCACGCCTGGTCAGTGACCTTCGGCGACATGGGCGTCGTCTACCAAGCCCTGCTGGCGGTGGTGAGCGTGCCGGAGGGGGCCATTACCCCGGCGGCTACCGCCATCCTGGGCGGCGTCTGTATCGCTTCCGGCCTGATCGTCGCCCTTATGCTGGGCCTGCGCGGAACCCCTGTCCTCGCCCGGGTGGCGCTCGTAGGAGCCGTCATGTCGCTGGTACAGGCCTCCCTGGCCATTACCGGGCTGGCGCCTCTGGCTGCCTTTGGCGCTGGGGTCGCCGGAATGGCCGCGGGTGCGGTTCTGTTCGGCGATCGGCGCGCGGCCGCCCCGGTGCCACGCCGTCATCGCGCTGGACTGGTGGCACTGGGCGCCTACGGGCTGGTCGCGGGCCTGCTCGCTTTGCCCAGCCTGAGCCGCCGCCTCGCCGTGGCTCTGAGTCATCCCGTGACCAGCCTAGACCTTCCGGAAGTGACGACGGGGGCGGGTTGGGTGACAGCAGCGGGAACGACCAAGCCAGTTGCCTGGCTGCTGCACCCGGGCACGGCGATGCTTGTGGTGCTGGTACCCCTGGCGGTGCTGTACCTCCTCCGCGGACGGCTGAGCTCCGCAGCGCTGCGCCGCTGCTGGAGTCGCACCTGGAAAGTGGCCGCCCCCACCTCGGTGGGGGTGACGGCCATGGTCGGCCTGGCGATGCTCATGGACCACACGGGAATGACGCAGCAGCTAGCGGCAGCCATCGGCCGGGCGGTGGGCCGAGCCTATCCGCTGTTGGTCGCTCTCGTGGGCCTGCTGGGCGCGTTTGCCACCGGAAGCAATACCAGCTCGAACGTGCTGTTCGGGCCGCTGCAAGAAGAGATGGCGACTATGCTCCGGCTCAGCCCGGCCTGGCTCCTGGCAGCGCAAACGGCGGGGGGAGCACTGGGTTCCATGGTGGCGCCGGCGAAGCTCGTCCTGGGATGTGCCTCGGTGGGACTAGCCGGGCGCGAGAGCGAGGTTCTCCGCCGGACGGGGCATGTCGCGCTGGGCGTGGCGCTGCTGGTGGGGTTCGTGACGCTAGCGCTTGCCTAGGAGTCGCTGGGGAGACCTGGCGGCCTCCCCAGCGTTGTCGTCGAAGCGCGCTACAGAGCCACGCTCTTGAACTGCGGAAGGAAGGCCTCGTTGACCGCCAGCATCTCCCGCACCATGTCCTTGATCTCCGCCAGCGAGAGCACCGCCGCCGTCAGGGGATCATAGGCGACCGACTGGTACACGAGGGTGGTATCGCCGGTGAGGGCAGCCTCCACCGCCATCTCCTCACAGGCCACGCTGATGTTCACCAGGGCGGCGCACTGCGGGGGGAGAGCCCCGACGTGGATCGAATTGAGGCCGTTGCGGTCGGCGTAGACCGGCACCTCAACGCAGACGTCGTTGGGCAGGTTGGTGATGAGGCCCTTGTTGGGAACGTTGCCATTGAAGCGGTAGGCCTCGCCGCCAAGGTAGGCGTTGATAATGTAGGCGGCATACTCGTGACCGCGGGTGAGGTCGATCTCATGGCTGGGATCGATCCAGGTCTGGAACTGGTCGCGCCAGCTGTCCTCACGATCCATGTAGGTCTTAAGGATGTAGGCGTACTCGCCCGGGTTCCAGCCAGTACCGTCAATACAGTACTTGTCTATCAGGTCCTGACGCTTTCGGAACCACCAGTTGTACTCTGAGTTGTGGCCGCTGGACTCGGTGACGTAATAGCCGGTGAACTTGAAGAGCTCATTGCGTACCTTCTCGTGGTTGTAGATCTCCGGCTTCTCTATCGCCTGGCGAAGCAGCGGATAGGCGTCCTCTCCCTTCCAGCGGTAGTCCACGAAGAAGGCCTGGTGGTTGATACCGGCGCAGGTGTAGGTGATCTCGCTCATGGGGGCGTCGATCCAGCCGGCAAGCATCTCGGCCGTGCCCTGCACGCTGTGGCAGAGGCCGCTCAAGGTGATGAAGGATTCTCGCTGCATGGCGCGGCAAAGCATGGCCATGGGGTTGGTGTAGTTGAGCAAGATCGCCTTGGGGCAGAGGCGCTCCATGTCCTTCACGATCCCCAGCATCACCGGAATGGTGCGCAGCGCTCGAAACACTCCCGCGGGGCCGCGCGTGTCTCCCACGTTGATGTCCACACCGTACTTCTTCGGGATCTCGATGTCATGGCGCCACACGCTGACGGGGGCCGCCAGGATGGTGCACAGCACCGCGTCCGCACCGCGGAGGGCCTCCTCACGGTCGAGGGTGGCTTCGACCTTGGCGGGCATGCCGCTGGCCTCGACGATGCGAGTGACCGCGCGGTATGCGAAGTCCAGCCGCTCCTTGTCCACATCCATCAGGCTGATGGTGGCGTTCTGGAGAAGCGGGAAGGTCAGGACGTCACGCACCAGGCCGCGCGTGAAACCCAGACTACCCGCACCGATGAAGGCGATCTTAGGCATAACCGAGTACCTCCCGTGGGATGCAAGCGGCCCGAGTATAGCCATCCCGGCGCATGCTGTCACACGCGGAGCCCTGATCGCCGGTTACGGGTTTCTGCGCGTCGCCGTGCGTTCAAGAGCAAGGCTGGTTCGGCGCACCGACACCGGCGGCGGGAGAGGTGGGCGCGGTTCGCAGATCGGCTCGGGCGTATTTAAGATAATGCACATTATCTTGAGTTGTGACCCAGAGCCGCGGGACCTTATGCCAGCCGTTAGCCGGCCCTCGGTACCGGACGTGGCGGACAATCTTTCACTAAGCCGGCGCCCGAAATGACGCTATGCCGAGCCGCCTCCGCGCGTACACCACGCCGTCCGAGGCCACGGCGATGGGTCCGCTCAGCTCGCCGGCGCCGGCTTCGTACTGGACCAGCTCGCCGCCGTTGCGAGGGTTGAAGAGAGTAAGCATACCGTTGAGCACCATCCAGACCTCGCCGTTCGCGGCTCGCGCACAGCCGTTGATGCCGATGTGTCCCGGCTCCGACACGATTGTGATCTGACCAGCCTCGGTCTCCCACAGGTACAGCCTGCCCCCGGCCGACACCAGCACCCGCTCCCCAGGCAGTAGCACGACCCAGGATACTGTTTCCTCATTCGGCAAGTAACACTCATCAACTATCTGCTGCTGCCAAGCATCCCAGAGGAACACGTGGGCCCACGCATCAGCACAGGACACACCGTTGGAATGAATGGAGGTGCCGGCACAGAGCCGGGTCCCATCGCCATCCAGTGCGGTGATAGCCTGTCCGGGAACCGGGTCGCGCACTACCTGCAAGTCGCCGGTGACCGGATCGTAGAA
>JAAYAV010000136.1 GCA_012719195.1 Anaerolineae bacterium
GACGCCATCGTCGGAGGAGTACACGCCGGTGTCCGGCCCGGCCACGAATAGCTTGCCCTTGGGGGTGGAAGATAGGTAGGTGAAGGCGTGGGCGTAGAGACCTTCCCGGCACTCTTCCCACGTCTGGCCGCCGTCCTGGGAGCGGTGCACTCCGCTACCGTGGAAGCCGGCGAACACTCCCTGATCATCACCGGTTAGGGCTAGTACGGCCCCTCCTGGGTTCAGTACGGAGTCCCAGGTATCGCCTCCGTCCACCGACCGGTACACCCCGCCCCCGGCCGTCCCCGCGACCACCAGGCGGTCGTTGCGGTAGTCGGGCGAGATCCAGAGCGCGTTGATGGTGGAATCGAGCGCATTCGCCCCGACTGCCTGCCAGGAATCGCCGCCGTCGGTGGAGCGGAAGAGCCCGTCCTCTTCTGAGCCGGCGAACACGGTGCCGTCACGGACGAAAGCCGGGCTGACGGCCAGTGCCTGTACGCTCAGGCCGTCGAGATCTGTCCCCGAGGTGCGCCAGGCGCGCCCGCCGTTTGTGGAGCGGAAGACGCCGTCGATGGTGGCAGCAAAGGCCAGCGGGCGGTCCGGCCAGCCCGGCGCACAGGCCAGGGCTAGAACGGTGGGATCGAGAAGGCCGAAGTTCGCGGGGCGGGCGGTGCGGCCGCTGTCGGTGGTACGGAAGACGCCGCCTGTCTCGGTGCCGATCAGAACCGTCCCGTCTTTCAAGTAATCGGGCGATACCGCCAGCGAGGTGATGCTTCCGCTGTCTTCCAGCGGCGGCATGCACTCCCAGGAGTAGCCTCCGTCCACCGACCGAGCGAGGGTGCCGTCCAACGAGCCGATGAAAAGGACACCGTTGGGCGATGCCGCCAGGGCGGAGATCTGCAGGCCGCTGAGGCCTCGGTTGGCCCATGACCACTGCGATCCCCTACTGAGGGACCGGAAGGCGCCCACGGGAGAGCCGGCGATAATGGGGTTATGCTGGTCGGCGCTGGGAGACAGCACTAGTGCATAGACGGTGCCTCCCTCGAGCACCGGACCCGCCAAGCGCCAGCGCCGCCGACTTGTGTACTCCCTGAGGCTCATTGTCTGCTCCTGAATGGCGAAGTCATCACTAGGGCTCCATGACGGTGTCGGGCTTCTTGTGAAGCACGAGTGCCGCCGTAGTCATGGTCATGTTGGTGGCGCTGGCCGCACTCGTCAAGGCGGCTTTGATCACCTTGACCGGGTCGCTGATGCCGGCCTGGCGCATATCGACTACCTTCTCGGTGAGGACGTCGTAGCCAAATCGAGGGCCGCGTCGCCGGGCCGCCTCGATGATCAGGGGTGGATGCTTGCCCGTGCTTAGGGCCAGCCGGCGCATCGGCTCCTCCAGGGCGCGCTCCACTACCTTCACCCCGAGGGCCTGCTCGGGGGAGGCCTTGAGGTGCCGGAGCTTCGTTGCGCAAGCAAGGAGGGCGGTTCCGCCGCCGGCTACCATACCGGCCTCCGCCGAAGCGGAGATCACCAGCAGGGTGTTCTCGACTTGCTCGCGCAGAGCCTTCCTCTCCTTCTCGCCGAAGGCGCCCAGCTTCAGTATGGCCACCCCCGCGCTCAGATGCGACAGCCGCTCGCGGACCTTGGTGTACGAGTCCTCACTCAGGTCACTCTTGCGGAGTTCCTCGCGGATCTGGCGGATGCGCTGCCGCACCGCCGTCGCCGAACCGGCGCCTCCAGCAATGATGGTCTCCTTCTTGCGGATGACCACACGCCGGGCGCGCCCCAAGTCTTCCAGCCGAACGTCGTCGGCTGTCAGGCCCTGCTGCGCCAGAATGACACGACCACCGGTCAGCACGGCCACGTCCTCGATGGAGGGAACGCGCTGCTCGCCGAGCGCCTCGACCTTGACGGCGGCGCACTTCACATCGCCTTTCTGGTTGTTCACCAGCAGCACGGCGAGGGCGTCCGCCTGGGTCTGATCGGCGACTACCAGAAGCGCCTTGCCGCCAGCTTCCTTCACCAGGTTGATGATGGGAACGATGTCCCGGGCGGACTGCAACTTGTTGCTGGTGGCGTAGACGAACGGGTGCTCGAGCACCGCCTCATGGCGGATCGTATCCGTCTCGAACTGCGAGGAAACCAGGCCCCACTTCAGACGGGCTCCCTCGACGTACTCGCGCTCCAGATAGGCAGCGGTGAACTCCTCGATGGTGATGGCTCCGTCGGCGCCGACGAGGTCCACGGCCTCGCCGATAACCTTGCCCAGGGCCGGGTTTCCGGTGATGGCGGTGGCCAGAGCGGCGTAGTCCTCTTCTCCCCGCAGCGGCTCCGCCATCTGGTCCAGCTGCCCGCAGACGGCACCAACAGCGAGGTCGATGCCCCGCCGCAGCATCTGGACGTCGTAACCGGCGGCTACCAGGCGGATCGTCTCCTCCATCATCGAGGTAGCCAGGACCGCCGATAGTGCGCTCCCGTCCCCCACGTCTTGCCGCACTTTCCAGATGAAGTGCCGCGCCAGCATGGCGCCTGCGTCCTGGGCCGCCCCGGGCATCTGGATGATACGTCGGCTTATGGTCGCCGCGTCGGTGAGGAACTCCGGGTCTCGCCGCATGTCGGGTTGGTGGACGACGAGGCCGGCGCGGGGGCCGTAAGTGATCGCGGCAAGTTCGGCCATCTCCATGAACCCTCGACGGAAATCGGCTAGCGCCTGATGGCCGAAGAGAACGTTCGGACGTGAAGCCATTCTGCCTGCCCTCCTGCGAAGTAGGGTAGTTCACCGGCAAGTCTGGGTTGCGTCGTCAGCGGGGCCGAGTCTATCACGCGGCTCAAAGCGACTGCAACCGCTCCGCGAGGGTCAGCCCGACCGCCTCAAGTGGCACCGTCCGCCCCAGACGCCGGCGGCGCCTTCATCTCCCCACCGGCCGCACCGCGGCCGCTCTCGACCTACCGTGCCCGGCCACGCCCTTCGGCGAGCGCCAGACCCCCCACGATCAGCGCGCCAAGCGCCGCCAGTGCCAGAGCAGGCCCAAAGAGAGGCGGGGTATAGCTGAAGGTCGCCACGTGGCTGCCTGCCGTCAGGTAGACGGCAGTCCAGGCCAGATCTGCAGCATATATGGTGGCCGGGGTCCCGTCCAGCGAGGCCTTCCAGCCCGGTGCATAGGGGACGGACAGTACCAGGTATGACGGTTCCGCCACCGTCGCGACGACGGAAATGTCGGACGCCCGCCGCTCCCGGAAGAAGAGCGCCGTCGGAGGAGCCTGGCTGCCGGTGACAGCCGCCTCGCCTTCGATCACGACGGTCTTGGTTGGGTCGAACGCCGGATCGGAGATGGCCACTGCGGCTTCTTCGGGCCCGGTCACGACACGCGACGTCCCCACCACGGACACCAGGGGAAGCGCATCAGCGTTGAGGTAGAGGTCGACCTCAGGATCGCCCCCGAAGGCGATGTCGAAGACCGACTCCGTCGGGACCTGCCCCTTCGCCATCACCAGGTACTTGGCCCCCAAGAGGCGATAGAGTCCGGCGCTCCGGTCGGCAGCCAGCTCAAGGAAGCGACGGTAGCGGGATAGCTCCATGGGGTTGGCCACCCCGCGTACATGCTCGATCTGGTGCACGAGACCCAGGCTCGGCGGCCACAGGGCGGACGCGCCCGGATCGACATCCAGGCGGTACGGATTGGGGTCGCTCTCAAGGAACGTGACCGCCGCCGGGCGCGTGAAGCCGGCGGTGGGATCGCTCCGGCCCAAGTCCACGTAGGCTCCCGCCGAGGCGAGGTCGAGGAACGTCACCGCTACGACCGCCACCAGCCAGCGGCGTGCGTTGGCCGAGGACACGGAAGGCGCCAGACGCAACAGCACTAGGCCAGCGACGACGAACACGGCCGTGCGCGACACGCTTCCGGCTGCCAGCCAGGCGCGGGAGAAGATGACCGGATCGCGGTCCTGCATCAGCAGCACGGCAAGCAACGTCGCGCTCAGGAGCAGCGGCAGGGCCACGAGGGCGGTTCGCTCGGAGGCTCGCCGGAACCGGCGCCACTCCGCGGCTACGACCGTACCCACAGGAGCGATGAGGGCCTGCGCCGAGACGGCCGCCAACGCCGCCAGGGCGAAGTCGGTCACGTAGAGGGCTCGGGCCGGTGCCCGCAGCAGGTCCAGCCCGGGGACCAGGGCGTATAGCCAGCCGTGTACGGGCAAGCTGTCTCCCAAGGCCAGGCCAGCGGAAAGCGCGGCGACAAGGCCCAAGAAACCCACCCACGGGCGGCGGCGCAGGGCCCAGAGCGCACCGGCAGCCAGAAGTAGCGGCAGAATCCCGAGGTAGCCGGTCTCGACACGGTCTCCCAGGCCCCAGTACGCGGCCGGATCGCGCCCGGTCAAGTCTGGGAAGACTATCCCGAGGAGCCGCAGCGGTGAGAGAGAGTAGCGCGACGCCTCCCAGTAGCTGAAGCTCGCCCGGGGGGTGTGTCCGGCCAGCACCAGCGACGGGAGGGTGGCGGGAGCAGATAGGCAGACGGCCACCACGCCGGC
>JAAYAV010000017.1 GCA_012719195.1 Anaerolineae bacterium
CACCGGCGGCACCTGGTCGCCCACTCTGTGGCCGACCGGCTACCCGGTGCGCGACCAGCACGCTCTCCTGCTGCCGGCCGATGCCCCTGCCGGCCGCCTGACGGTCATCGCCGGCCTCTTGGATCCCACCACCCGGGCAGGCATCCCGCCACAAGAGGGAAGCCACGTGGAACTGGGCAAGCTTTCGGTACAGCCGGCGCCGCGCACGTGGGACCGCCCCGCCGTGCCGGCGATAGCGGCCACCGACTTCGCCGGCGTGGTGGCCCTCGACGGCTACGAAGTGAAACCGTGCCCCGACCTCGGCCTCACCTGCTTCCGCGACGCCGGCGATCTCCAGGTGCGACTGCTCTGGCAGGCCCGCTCGACGACGGCCATCCGGTACCGCTCCTTCGTGCACCTCACCTGTGACGGTCGCATCGTGGCCCAGTCGGACCAGGACCCCGCCGGCGCCCGTAGCACTGCCTGGCTGCCGGAGCAGTACCTCGATGACCGGCACCGCCTTTCGCTCACCGGCATCGACTCCTGCCCCACTGGCTTCGAGCTCCGGGTTGGCATGTACGACTCGGTCACCGAGGTGCGGCTCGACCCCGCGTCCGCACAGGCTGAGGCAGGCACGCTACGGCTAGAGGCGCAGCAGAGCCGCTGAGGGCATCCCCCAACGGCTCCGCAAGTTGTTATGTTGAGTGTAGTTGGGCCTAGCCCAGCTTCATCTCTGTCTCGTACGACTCCGAGCGGAAGATGTCCGTGAACTCGCGGCGACCTCTTGCTGCCGGCTGTGGCCCGCCGGGCACGCCGATGGGTGTCACTGCCACCACCTTGAGGTCCGCGGGAATGTTCAGTAGCCCCTTGACCTTGTCCTCGTTGAAGGCGCCGATCCAGCAGGTGCCGTACCCGAACGCGGTGGCCGTCACGACCATGTTCTGCATGGCGATGCCCATGTCCACTAGGTACCAGCGCGGGCTGACCGTGGGCAACCCTACCCCGACCAACAGCACGGCCGCGTCGGCTAACCACATCTGTCCGTTGCAGGCTTCCGCCAGGGCACGCCGGCGCTCGGGATCACGCACGACGACGAAGCTCCACGGCTGGCGATTGGCCGCCGAGGGCGCCTGACGTCCGGCCTCCAGTATGCGGAGCAGGACGTCGTCAGCTATAGGCTCGGGCGCGTAAGTGCGGATGCTGCGTCGTTCCAGCAGGACCGACTCCACCACGTCATGTACCGGCTCACACATCTCGTTCCTCCTCTGGTGAACGGACCAGGGTCCCACACGCCTTTTCAGCGATGGCCGAACCCGGTCCGAATGTCGGCTATCGTCTAGGCCACCCAGCAGCGGGTAGGCTCATGGCTGTTCTTGCTGCAGAGATTGCAGGAGATGCAGGTAGCGCGCTCGGATCTGCCCTCGGCGAACTTGCGCGGGAGGTCGGGTTCACGGATGAGCGGCCGCGAGAGGCTGATGAGGTCGGAAACGCCCTCGTCCAAGGCCCTCTGCATCAGGGACCGAGAGCGCATCCCGCCCACGACGGCGAGCGGCAGGCTCGTTACTCGCCGGACCTCTCGCGCCCATGGTAGGAAATAGCCCTCATCCTCAATGTCCCGCACTCGTTCGCGGGAGTTGCCTGCGCCCGCCCCGCCGCTGATCTCCACCAGGTCGATTCCGATGCTCTCCAGCATGCCCGCCACCTGCAGGCCATCCTCCAGGCTGAGGCCGCCCTCGATGAAGTCCGCCAGGCCCAGCTTGATCAGCACCGGGTAGTCTGCCCCCACCTGGGCGCGGACAGCGCCGGCGACTTGCCGGAGGAACTCGGCGCGAGCCTCCAGCGGACCGCCCCAGGCGTCCTGGCGCCGGTTGGCATGGGGAGACAGGAACTGCCCGATGAGGTAACCGTGCGCAGCGTGGATCTGCACTGCATCGAAGCCGGCCTCCTTCACTCTGCGCGCCGCCTGGGCGTAGGAGCAGATGAGGCCCGGGATCTCTTGCACTCGGATCTCGCGCGCCACCGGCGTCCACTCGGTCGCGTCGAGCCCGCTGGGCGCGATGGGCTGGCCGCCGCAGTACTCCGGGTTAGCCTGCCGCCCGGCGTGGTTGATCTGCACGGCAATCGCTCCGCCAGCCTCGTGGACCGCTCGGGCGATGCGCGAGAAGGCCGGGATCTGATCGTCGCGCCACAAGCCTGCCATTCCCCGGCTTGCCTTGCCGTCCGGGCGGACGAAGGTGTGGCCGAGCACGATCAGGCCGACACCTCCCCGGGCCAGCGCCCCCATGGAGTCTGCCAGTTCCGGCATGGGTGTACCATCCGGCTCTGAGAGTCGCTCGGCCGTCGCCGAACGCATCAGGCGATTGCGAAGCGAGAGACGCGCCATCTCCACCGGTTGCAGAAGGTCCACCATCACCTCACCTCGACCGCGACGGATGCACCATGATCTTCATACGGTCCGGGTAGCGACCGGGGTCGGCGATCGCCTCGGCGGCCTCCTCGAGCCCGATGTGGTGCGAGATCAACGGTTCCACCCGCACCACTCCCTCGGTCATGAGGTCGCGGGCGTAGTAGAAGGTGTAGCGCAGGGCGAAGCTGCCGTAGATCTCTAGGTCCTGCTGGTAGACATCGAATGGCGACACCTGAATCGTCTCGTCCTTCGGGCACACGCCGAAGAACATGATCTTCCCGGTGGGCATCACGTACCTGAACGCGTTCTCGACCACCTTTGGCACACCGGTTGCATCGATCACCAGGTCGAACCCGTGGGGCGCCAGTTCAGACAGTTGCTCGTCCTGATCGGGACCCGCCGCCACCGTGTAGCGGGCGCCGAGCTCGCGCGCTAGGTTCAGGCGCCGCTCTTCCAGATCCACGACTGTCACCGAGCTAGCACCGCCGCGGGCCAGGAGCTGCGTATGCAGAAGGCCGATTGGACCGGCACCGAACACCAGGGCCTTGTCCCCGGACTGCGGCTTGAGCCGCCGATGACCAAACACCACACAAGAGACCGGTTCGATGAAAGCGCCTTCGTCGAAGCTGAGGTGATCGGCAAGGCGGTAGAGATTGGCCGCCGGCACGGACGTGTACTCGGCCAGCCCACCCGGCATGGTAACGCCGATGCCGTTCCAGTTCAGGCAATGGTTCCCGCGATCGGTCTTGCAGAAGAAGCACTCGTGACAGAAGACGCTGGGGTCGACGGCAACGCGCTCCCCCACTTCCCAGCCCGACACACCGTCGCCGATCTCAGCCACGGTGCCGGCAAACTCGTGCCCCGGTATGACTGGGTAGGTGGAGAGGAAGTCGCCGTGGTAGATGTGGCTGTCGGTGCCACACAGCCCCGAGGACTCCACCCGAACCGTCACCTGACCGTGACCGGGCTTCGGATACGGTACTTCGCGAACACCGATTGCTCCCACCGCATCGACGACAAGCGCTCTCACGGACAACCTCCCCTTCCAGATCCACCGCGCGGCCAGAATAGCATAGGCTCCGGCGCCCTGCCACCGCCTAGACGGTTGCTCCCACAGGGTGTCCGCCCTAGAATGTACGTGGCGGGCGACATATTCACTCCCGCCGGGGACGCTGTTATATGACTGTCTCGTACTTCTGGATGGCACTGAAGAGAAGAGCCTGGTTGCTGGTACTCACCCTGCTGGTTGGCGCCGCGATCGCGCTCTGGTTCACGCTGGCTCAGTTGCCCCGCTACCGAGCCGAAGCCACGCTTTCCATCATTAGTGGCAACCCAACCGCAGATCCGCAGGTGGCGGTCGGACTCGCCGACGCCCTGGCGCCCACGCTGGTTGCCTACATGGAGACGCAGACGTTCGCCGCCGAGGTGATCGTCCGGTCAGAACTGAGCATGTCGCCGACTGATCTCCTCCGGAGCGTCACCGTATGGCACGTCCCGGGCACACACCTCCTTCGCGTTCAGGCCACATCCAACTACCCGCAACAGGCGGAGAGAGTGGCCAACGGCGTCGCGCAGACAGTCATCGACCTCACTGCTGACCAGCTTCAGGAGACCATCGGCGTCCAGGCCACCTCGCCTGAGCTGGCTTCGCTGACAGCTCGGGCGCAAGACGAACTCAACTACTACCTGGACCTGGCCGAGGAACTGCGGGTGCGGCTAGCGGAGTACCGCTCCCAGCCACCTTCCAGCGACCGTGATGAGGGTATCGCCCGCCTCTCGGCCCAACTTCTGGACGTGCAGGACACCGTCGGCGATCTCCGTGGGGTGCTCCTACAATCGGGCGCGGCTCCCGGGATCATCGCTCCCTACGCCATCGCCCTGCTGGACCCAGCGGTAGTCCCGGTGGCGCCACTGCCGCGACCGTTCGGCAAGAACCTGGCCATAGGCCTGGCAGCATCACTGCTGGTGGGGCTGGCCCTGGCGCTCATCCCCGAGTCTCTCGACTACACTGTGGCCACGCCCGAGGAACTGGAGGATGTGCTCGGCGTCACCGTGCTGGGCGCGGTCGCTCGCATCGGGGGACGGGACACGCAGGATGACCCCATCGAACAACTGGTGGCGCGCAACTACCCCCGCTCGCCCATCGCTGAGGCCTTCCGCACGCTGCGGACTAACATCCGCTTCGCTCGACCCGATATGCGGCGGGGGTGCCTCCTCGTCACCAGCGCTCAGCCGGGTGAGGGCAAGAGCTTGGTATCATCCAACTTGGCAGTGGCAATTGCCCAAGAGGGCCGCACGGCCATCATCATCGATGCTGACCTGCGCCGGCCCACTCTGCATCGCTTCTTCGGTCTCCCCAACCGTCTGGGCTTCACCAGCCTCGTCATGGACGAGACGCTCACCGTCGACGACGCCCTGCACGATACCGACGTGCCCGGCCTGCAGGTCATCACCAGTGGACCGCTGCCACCGAACCCGCTGGACATGCTAGCCTCGCAGCGGGCCCAAGACCTGCTGGCTATCTTGCGCGATCGCTGCGACATGCTGCTCCTGGACAGCCCACCGGTGCTGTCGGTGACGGACGCGATGCTGCTGGCCTCCCATGCCGACGCTGCGCTGTTGGTCACCGCCGCGCGTAGTACCCGGCGCGACTTGGTGCTCAAGGCGTTCGAGACGCTCAAGCGCAGCAACATCGATATCATCGGGACCGTCCTGAACAAGGTGCGGCAGTCCGAGCTAGGGTACTATTACTCCCATTACTATTACGGCTACTACTACGGGACACCTGGTGAGGTGCCGGAGGAGATACCCGTAGTGGGCAGGATGCAGGAACCCGGCGCCGGGTCCACGGAGAGGCCATGAGCGAGCGACAGCCGATGGACTACACCCGCTGTCCTTACCTGGGTAAGGCGGATGACCGCGCCTCGTTCTACCATCAGGCGACGCGCCGGCACCGCTGCTACCGCTGGGAGCAGCCGCTCATGGTCAGGCGCCAGGACCAGGAGCAGTATTGCCTCGCCTCGTTGCACATCTCCTGCCCCCGTCTCACCGACCCCAATGCCCTACCCGTACCCGAGGAGAAGTCTCGGCGGCGCCGCCGCCACTCGGTACGCATCCTGGGACTGCCCGTGCGGCGCTTCGTCGCCTACA
Source organism: Anaerolineae bacterium (assembly GCA_012719195.1). Lineage (GTDB taxonomy): Bacteria > Chloroflexota > Anaerolineae > DRVO01 > DRVO01 > Ch71. The sequence continues at coordinate 5,537 of JAAYAV010000017.1, forward strand.
CTCTGCCGATGGTGCTTCTCTTCGCGGCGGCGGTGACGGCTGCAGCGCTCCTCCTCCAGGAGATGTCGGCTCCACCGCTACCAACGGCGCTTGCCGAGAGCCGCACCGGCGAAGGGCTGGCTTCCGCCACGCCTACCACAACACCGTTCCCCACCTGGACGCCCACCACTGTCTCCGGTGCCGCGGGGCAACCGGCCACACCCACCCAGTCGCTCCCGGTCGCCCTGCCATCTGACACGCCCCATCCAGCCGTGGCCCCACCTAGTCCGGCGCCCCCTGTTACAGCCACACCGCCCATGCTGTTCCCGACGCTCCCGGCGGCAACGACGACGTTCAGTTCGCCGCTCACTGCATCTCCGGTGTGGACGCCCCCGCCTCCGACGGCCACCCTGGCGGCGACCTTACCGGGAACGTCGGCGGCCAGCGCCGAGACGCCCACTCCCACCGTCACGCCGCTGCCAACCTTCACGCCTTACCCGACCGCGTACCCCGGTTCGGTCAACTTCGTCCTTAAGGGTGAACCGGTCAAGCAGCTGGTGCCGGGCGGTGTGGATGTGTGCGCCAAGGTGTTCGGGCGCGTTTACAACGAGCAAGGAATCAACATCACACCCCAGCTGGCCGTGGCCGTCGACTGGTGGCCCGACAACCGCCTGGTTGTGGGCGAGGAGGGCTGGCCTCCCATCAACGCCGACGGCACCTACGAGTTTTGCCTCACTCGCGGCCAGTTCAACCTGTCGGTGGTGGCACCCAAGACAACCTCCCAGCAGGTTTGGATCGATCTGGACGAGCTCAACTTCGTGGGCCAGATCATCCTGGAAGTCAACTTCCAGAAGGTGAAGTAGTCCATGGCTCAGCGGGAAGCGCGCTACTGCCCGTTCCTGGGCCTGCCGCAAGATCAGAACTCATTCTTCGTCTACGCAACGCCTATTCATCGTTGCCACCGGGCGCCGGATCCGATTGCCATCCATCCTGATGATCAGGAAGCCTTCTGCCTGTCCCCCAACCATGTGAACTGCCCCCGGTTCATCAACCCGGAGGCCAAGCTGGCCCCGCCGACAACTGGCCGGACCGACGAGGCCTACGCCCGCTACGGCTGGGAGTCCACCCTCGGGCAGGAGGACGGTCACCGGCCCAAGGCAGCTCGGTACGTTGCCATAGCCCTGGCCGCGGTGACGCTCCTGGCCGCGGTTGCACTCGTCCTCTCCAACCAGGCCCGGATCCGGCGAGCTCTGCAGGCTGGCTGGCAGCCGCCGGAGGGACAGCCCACCCTGTCGGCCACCATTCCCGGCGGGGCGCCCGTCGTGGGCCCCGGGACACCCACTCCCACCCCCTTCTCCACCTGGACGCCGACGCCCAGCCCGGAACCAACGGCCACCGAGACGGCGACCGTCACGCCGACCTCGACCGTCACGCCCACGCCCACGGAGATACCCACCGGAACGGCCACGCCGACCAACACACCCGTTCCGCCACCAACGGCTACACCCAAGCCGCTCTATGTGCCCCGCAGTCCGGTGCGATACGAGCCCAACTGCGAGCGTACCGCTGTGCAAGGAGTGGTGTACGACGCCTACGGCAACCTGGTTGCCGGGCAGACGGTGAAGCTGTGGAACGACTTCGGTTACGAGTCGGTCACCGCCTCTGAGGCAGCCGGTCAGGGCCAGGGAGAAGGCTACTATGAGTTCTACCTCTACCCTGGTCCTTATGAGAAGGAAGAGCGATTCCTGTTGGCAGTGGTCGACCAGTCGACCGGCGCCATCATCTCGCCCCAGCTGACAGTGGACTTCACGCCGGACCGTTGCCAGCCAGGCGAGGGGGGCCGGCAGGTCGCCATCGTTGACTGGGTGTACAACCCCTAGTCGTTCATCACGCCCACAAAGGACGGGAGGATTTCATGAGGCTGTGCCGCATCGGAAACGCCACTAGCGGTTCGGGACTGGCGTTCTACTATGATGACCATGTGGTGCCGGTGGACAGCGCCTGGCAGATGAACCACTACGCCATGTATGCTCGCATGCCACTGCTGCCCAAGCTCGACGGAAACATCATCGACTACCTCCCGCCCAACTGGGCCAAGTATGGGATGCTCCAGGACCTGGAGGACATCGCGGAGGTCATCTCCGAGGGCGGAGAAATGGCGCTGGAAGCGGACGAGGTCTGGTTCGATCTGCCCTTCGCCATGCCCAACAAGGTGCTGTGCCTAGCCGGCAACTACGCCGAACACGTCCGTGAGGGGGGCGGCAAGCCGGCGGACAAGGAGAAGACCTTCCCCTTCTTCTTCATGAAGCCGCCGACAACGACCGTTCGCGGGCCGCATGCTCCCGTCGCCCTCCCTGCCTTCTCGCCAGAACACATCGACTGGGAAGCGGAGCTAACGATCATCATCGGCGCTCATGTGAAGGACATCGAACCGGACGAGGCCAACGACGTCATTGCCGGATACACCGTGGGCCTGGATATGAGTAACCGTCGCCTTAAGCTAAACCCGGAGCGCGATCAGCTAGAGCGAACCGCCTTCCACGAATGGCTGTGCGGCAAGTGGCACGACGGCTTCGCCCCGGTCGGGCCCTGCATAGTGGTGAACGACGGCGACTTCGATCCCACCAAAGCCGACATCAGCCTCACCGTCAATGGCGAGACTATGCAGTCCAGCAACACGGGCAACATGGTCTTTGACGTCTACGAGATCGTCTCCTACGCCTCCCGGATCATGACCCTAGAACCCGGCGACCTCATCATGACGGGGACCCCCTCGGGCGTGGGAGCCGCGCGCGACGTCTACCTGAAAAGCGGCGATGAGATCCGCGCCACCATCGCGGGAATCGGCACCCTGGTGACCGCCATCGCCTGATCCTTCGGCCCTCCCACAAGCCCGATGCCGGGCCGGAGCCAGTCACAAGGACTCGCTCCGGCCCGGTGCGCTGCACCCGCGAGAAGCACCGGCGGCCCAACCTGCTCCAGTCCCGATCCCGTGCTATACTCTCACTTCTGGAGAGACATATGGCACTACCTATTGTGGCGCTGGTGGGACGGCCTAACGTCGGCAAGTCCACCCTATTCAACCGCATCGTCGGCCGACGTCAGGCCATCGTTGAGGACCTGCCCGGGACCACACGGGACCGGCTCTATGCCGAGGCCGAGTGGTCCGGCATCGAGTTCCTCCTTGTGGACACCGGCGGGCTTGAGGTCATCCCGGCCGCGGGTGCCGAAGGCCAATGGACGCCCCTGGCGGTGGACTCCGTACCCTTCGTGAGGGCCATGAAGGCGCAGGCGGAAATAGCCATCGACGAAGCGGACGTCATCGTGTTCGTGGTGGACGCCGCCTCAGGGCTCAGCGCCGCCGACGAGGCCGTGACCGACATTCTCCGTCGCACCAACAAACCGGTGGTCCTGGCCGCCAATAAGGCAGACAACACCGCGTTGCGCCAGGCCGCTGCCGAGTTCTACGCCCTGGGCATAGGTGAGCCCTACGCCATCAGTGCCTATCACGGCGTCGGCACCGGAGACCTTCTCGACGCCATCGTCCAGCAGGTCCAGGAGGTCGAGACACCGCCGGAGCCACCGGCAAGTGGCGCTCAGATCGCCATCGTTGGCCGGCCCAACGTCGGTAAGTCAGCTCTCCTTAACCGAATCATCGGCGAGGAGCGCGTCATCGTCAGCGACGTAGCCGGGACCACTCGCGACTCCATTGACACGGAGATCGAGTATGAGGGCCAGACCCTGACCCTCATCGATACCGCCGGCATCCGCCGACGAGGACGCATCGACCGAGGAGTGGAACGCTACAGTGTTCTGCGAGCGCTGAAGTCGGTGGAGCGAGCCGATGTCGCGCTCCTGGTCCTCGACGCCACCCAGATGGTGACGGCTCAGGATGCCCATGTCGCCGGCTACATCCTCGAAGCGAACAAGAGCGTGGTTGTGGTCGTCAACAAGTGGGATCTGATGCCACCCGGGCAAGAGACACGCGACCAGGCAATGAAAGTGGTCCGGCAGGAACTCCGCTTTCTGGACTACGTGCCGGTGCTGTTCGTCTCCGCCCTAACCGGCCAGGGCCTCCAGAAGCTCCTCCCCACTGCCGTCGAGGTGAACGAGCAGCGCCACGTTCGGGTGCCCACCGGCGAGCTTAACCGACTAGTGCGCGAAGTGAGCACGCGCATCAATCCCCCCTCCAAGGGAGGAAGGCGACTCCGCGTCTACTACTCCACTCAGCCCGGTGTGGATCCGCCCACCTTCGTGTTCTTCGTCAACGACCGGCGCCTGGTGCACTTCGGCTATACCCGGTTCATCGAGAACCGTATCCGTGAGCGCTACCCCTTCACCGGAACCCCTATTCGCATCGAATACCGACATGAAGAAGCCGACAAGAAACGCTGAGCCGGAGTTCGTGGTCACCATGCCGATGGGACTCGACGGCGTAGCCGCTTCCGAGGTGGCCCAGCGAGCACCGGGGGCCTCGTTGCTCTCGCGGACGAGCACCGAGTTGCGCCTTCGCGGAGCCGAGGTGGGCTCACTGGCCGCGTTGCGCTCCGTCAACGACGCCTGGGTGGTCGTGCGCGACTACAGGGGCATCGGGCCGCGGTACCGGGACCTCCACGCCCTGAAGAACCTGGTATCACGCACCTCGCTGGATCGGGCTCTGGCGCTCTCCCAGGTGGACGGGGGTCGCCGGCGGACCACCGACTTCGCGCTCACTTGCTCCATGCGGGGCGAGAGGGCCTACCGGCGTCTGGACGCCCTCAAGGCATGCGAAGAGGGTCTGGCGGCACAGAGTGGAGGGCGCTTCCGGCCCGCCGCCACCGGGGCGGCGCTACGCCTGTGGCTCCACCTGGAGGAGGATCGCGCCCGTCTGTGCGTCGCCCTCACGCCCAAGCCCCTCCACCTGCGCGACCGGTCAGTGAGCCTGCCCACGTCGCTGAGCGGGCCGGTCGCCTATGCCATGGCCCACCTTACTGAGCCGCGGGCGGATGACGTGTTCGTGGATCCCACGTGTGGCTCGGGAAGCATCGCGTTGGAGAGAGGGGAGAATTGGCGCCATCGTCAGTTGCTGCTGGGAGACCGCAGCCACCAGGCAGTCGAGGCGGCGGCGGCCAATTTCGGACCGCGGCATAAGCCGAGGTCCGTCTTGTGGTGGGATGCCGCACACCTGCCGCTGGGGCCGGACAGCGTCGATGCCCTGGCCTGCAACCCACCGCACGGGATCCAGATGCAGCCGGAAGCAGGCCTGGAGCCGCTGTACCGTGGGATTATCGGCGAGGCGGCGCGCATCCTTCGCGCGGGTGGGCGGATGACCTTCCTGACACCGCTCCGCGAGATGACTGATCGGATCCTGCGCGACGTGGGCGGCTTCCGGATCGAGCGCTGCTTCGTGATCGACCTGCTTGGGCAACGCCCCTACCTCTATAGCCTCCGAAGGAGATGACTGTGTTTCGTCCGTCGCCACCCGCCAGCCTCGCTCCGGTACAGGGCTGGGTCATCGACATGGATGGTGTCCTCTATCACGACACCGAGCCCGTCCCCGGGGCGGCCGAGCTGCTTGCCGCCTTCACCGACGACGGGATCCCCTTCACCCTTCTCACCAACAACTCCAGCCTGGCTCCGGATCAGTACTCGCAGAAGCTGGCCGGAATGGGTATCGTCGTTCCAGAAGAGCGGATCCTGACCTCGGCTCTGGCCACGGCTGAGTACCTGGAGCGCACTGCGTCGCCCGGGTCGCCGGTCTACGCCATCGGCGGCGACGGTCTCATGAGGGCCCTCGGCGATACCCAGGTGCGCGTGACCGCCGACTACCGGGAAGCGCGTCACGTCGTTGTGGGCCTCAACAGGCAGCTTACCTTCCAGCATCTCCAGGATGCCGTCCTTGCCATCGGCGCCGGGGCGGAGTTCATCGCCACCAATCCGGACCTTACCCTGCCGACGCCGCTGGGGCAGATCCCGGGCAACGGCGCCATCGTTGCGGCCATTGAGGCGGCCACCGGCCGTCGCCCGCTGATGATCGGCAAGCCGGAGCCGGGCATCTTCCACTGGGCGTGCCGGCAACTCGGACTGCCGCCCGACAGCGTTGCTTGCCTGGGAGACCGGCTCGAGACCGACATCCTCGGCGGCCACCGCGCCGGCATGATCACCGTCTTCGTGCTCTCCGGAGTCAGCACCGCCGAGCAGTGGGAAGAGTACGAGCCCCGGCCCAGCGTATCTTTCCGGGGGCCGCGGGAACTACTGGAAGCGTGGAGGCAGAGACGGGTATAGCCGAGACCTCAGCGGGCGAGGGAGCCCCGGACAGCGAAGGCCGGAGGGATCTCCTTGACCTCAGTCGAACCGATCTTGACGCCTGGGTAGAGGCGCAGGGGGAGCGACCGTTCCGGGCGCGTCAGATCTGGTCCTGGGCCTACCACCACCTGGTGTCGGACTTCGCCTCCATGACGAACTTGCCTGCTGGCGTGCGGCAGGCCCTGGTTTCGGAGTTCACACTGGGGTCTACCCAGGTGGAGGCAACCAGCACCGACACTGACGGGAACCGCAAGCAGGTGCTCCGCCTCAGCGACGGCGAGACCGTTGAGGCGGTGGTGATGGAGGAGCCTTACGGTTCCACCGTCTGCGTCTCGAGTCAGGTGGGTTGCGCGTTGGGGTGCGCCATGTGCGCCACCGGTCGCGCCGGCTTTGTGCGTGACCTCACTACCGGCGAGATCGTCCATCAGGTAGTGGACGCGGCCCGAACGCTGGCCCCGCGGGGCCGGCGTGTCACCAACGTCGTCTTCATGGGGATGGGCGAGCCACTACTCAACTATGAGGCGGTCCTCCAGGCGATCGCCAATCTCACCGAGCCGGCCGGCCTTGCCATCAACCCACAGCACATCACTGTGTCTACGATCGGTCTGCCCGAGCGCATCGTCGCTCTCGCGGGCGAGCCCTACGCCGTACGACTGGCTGTGTCCCTCCACGGTGCCGATGATGAGACTCGCGCGGTGCTGGTGCCCTACGCGCGGCAGGTGTCCCTGGAGCGCCTTCTGGCAGCCTGTCGCACCTATGCCCGGGTGCGAGGCACCCGCATCACCTTTGAGTACGTCATGGCCGCGGGAGTGAACGACTCCCCCGATCACGCCCGCCGGCTGGTATCGCTCATTGGAGGCATCCCGTCACACGTGAACCTGATACCTCTCAACCCGGTGACCGGATGCGACCTCTCCTCGTCATCCCTGGCGGTCATGGAGCGCTTCCGTGAACCGCTGACCAAGGCTAGAATACCGGTGACCATTCGTTTCAGCCGCGGGGTGGACATCGGGGCCGGTTGTGGCCAGCTCCGCGGCGCTCGGAGCGGCCCACCACCAGAACGAGGAGGAGCGCCCCGCCGCTACCCACGCCGGGGCCGAGAGAGCTGATGCCTGCAGAAGCAAGAGCCCAAGGCCAGGCTTCGGCCGCGCCGATCAAGGCACCGCCGCGCCAGCGCCGCGTCACCATCCCTAGCTGCCCGGCGGACGTCGGCCGCGCCGTGAACACCATGGCCTGGCCGGTTATCCTCGAGAACCTCTTCCAGACGGCGCTCGGGACTGCCAGCATGATCATGGTGGCGGACCTGGGAGCGGCCGCGGTGGCGGGCGTGGGAACGGCCACGCAGATACTGTTCGTCCTGCAGGCCGCCTTTGGCGCCGTCACCACCGGCACCACCGTACTGATCGCCCGCGCCATCGGGGCAGGTCAGGACGATGAAGCCAATCTCATCACCAAGCAGTCGCTCGTCCTCGGCGCCTTCCTCGCCGTGGTCCTGGGCGTCATCGGCTACCAGTACTCCGATGCTCTTATCCGGCTGCTAGGTGCCGATCCGGACGTAGTGGCACTGGGCGGCGGCTATCTGCGGGTGACGATGGTGTCGGGCTTGGTGCTCCTGGGGATGTTCGTGATCAGCGGCGCCTTGCGCGGCGCGGGAGACACCCGGACTCCCATGATGGTCACCGGGCTGATCAACCTCATCAACATCGGCATCGCCTACCTGCTCATCTTCGGCCAGATGGGATTCCCCGCGCTCGGAGTGGAAGGTGCGGCCTGGGCGGCGGCCATCTCACGCGCCATCGGGGTGGCCATCCTCCTCGGGCTGCTGCTGCGTGGCAGAGGGGCTCTGGACATACGCGGACGCGACGGCTGGCTCCCGAACACCCGGATCTACGCCCGCATCACGCGGCTGGGCACACCATCCATGCTCGAGCAGTTGGCTATGAGCGGCGGGATGCTGGTCTACGGCATTATAGCCATCTCGCTGGGCACCACCGTCTACGCGGTGCAGCGGATCACCTTCCAGGCGCTGTCCATCTCCTTCATGCCGGGTATGGGGTTCGCCATGGCCGCCACGGCCATGGTGGGCCAGTGCCTCGGCGCCCGCCGCGCGGACCTCAGCGAGATCTCAACCTGGTACGCGGTCAGGATGGCGGTCGCCTGGATGACGGTTATGGGCGTGATCATGGCCGTCCTCGGCGGGCCTATCATGCGAATCTTCACCGATGACCCGGAGATGATAGCGCTGGGAGTGGACGCTCTGAAGGTCATCGCCTTCTCTCAGCCGTTCATGGGCATTGCCCAGGTGTTGGCCGGCAGCCTGCGGGGAGCGGGCGACACCCAGTTCCCCATGTACAGCACTGCGCTCGGAGTCTGGATCATCCGCCTGCCGTTGGGTTACCTGTTCGGCCCCGTGCTGGGCTGGGGCCTGTCGGGCATCTACATGTCCAATGTCCTGGACGCTGTCGCTCGAAGTGTGGCGCAGCTGCTGCGTTACCGCTCCGGGCGGTGGCGTGAGATAGAGGTCTAGTCTAGTAAGCAGACGCACCCACCCGCCGCCAGGCGTACTCCGGCGACGGCATCCGTGCGCGCCGGAGGCTCTCCTTTTGTCGCATCATAGCAAACCCCCTGCGGCGCCCCCTGCCGTGGCCGCGCAACCCGCTCGGAGCGCTGTCATCCCCGAGTCCGCGGCTGATGTCGGGCGCGCCGTCAACAGCCTGGCCTGGCCGATCATCATAGAGAACCTGTTCCAGACCGCCTTGGGTACCGCCAACATGGCCATGGTCGGCCGTCTCGGCGCTGCGGCCGTCGCCGGAATCGGGACCTCCACTCAGTTGATGATGGTCCTTCAGGCCAGCATCGCCGCCCTCACCACCGGAACCACCGTCCTCGTCGCTCGCGTGACCGGCGCCGGTCGGCCCGAGGAGGCCGGCAGCGTGGCGAAGCAGTCCCTCTCGCTCGGAGTGGTAGCCTCGATCATCTTCGGCGCCATCGGGCTTCTCTTCTCAGCCCCGATCGTGCGGGCGCTAGGCGCGGAAGATGACGTCGTGGTCCAGGGTGCCAGCTACCTGGGTATCGTGACCGGGGCCAGCATCTTCCTGGTGACCATGCTGGTCTGCAGCGCTGCTCTGCGCGGACGCGGCGATACGCGAACGCCGATGAAGGTTACCGGCACTATCAACCTCATCAACATCGCCGTATCATACGTGCTTATCTTCGGGCGCTTCGGCTTCCCGGCCATGGGCGTGGCCGGTGCCGCCTGGGGATCGACCATCGCCCGCGCCGTCGGGTCGGCAGTGCTTCTCTACGTGCTCTTCACTGGCCGGCACGGACTCACCATCCGGGGCTGGGCGGGGTGGGGCATCAACCCAAACATGATCTCACGCTTGCTTCGCCTCGGGCTACCTTCCATGGGCGAGCAGCTCTTCGTCAGCGGCGGCAACCTCCTCTACGGAGTGGTGGCAATCAGCCTAGGCACGGTAGTCTACGCCACTCAGCGCATCACCTTCCAGGCCATCTCCATCGCCTTCCAGCCCGGCATGGGGTTCGCTCTGGGGGCCACGGCAATGGTCAGCCAGTGCCTGGGAGCGCGCCGCGCCGATCTGGCCGACCGCGCAGCTCACCACGCCACCCTCATGGCCGTCCTCTGGATGACTGGGGCAGGGGCGACCATGGCCCTCTTCGGGCGTCAGGTGATGGGCCTCTTCACCAATGAGCCGGAGATGATCGCCTTGGGCAGCCAGGCGCTGTTCGTACTGGCAGTCTCGCAGCCGTTCCAGGCGATAGCCCAGGTCACGGCGGGCAGCCTGCGAGGCGCGGGCGACACGCGCTTCCCCATGCTTTCCAGTTTCCTCGGCGTTTGGCTGTTCCGCCTGCCCTTCTCCTACCTGTTCGGACCGGTGCTCGGTTGGGGGCTCTCGGGCATCTACATCGCCAACTCGCTGGACGGCGCGGCCCGCGCCATCGCCACGACGCTACGCTACCGCACCGGACGCTGGCGCAGCATCCGCGTCTGACAGAAGCGGGCGCTCAGGCGTTGGGGAGGTGCCAGCGACCGCTGCGGAGGGCGGCGAGGATAGCCGCCCCGGTCAGGCCTGCCCCAATGGCACTCAGGCCGAACATCCAGCGCGGACCGATTCCCTGGAAGAGCACCCCCACCACCACCGACCCAAGCAGTCCGCCCAATCCCCACATCACCATGTTGAGCACGCCCTGTCCGGTCGATCGAAGCTCGTTCGGGAAGATCCGGTCCACCGCCAGCACGGCGGCGGTAGTCGTCGCTCCGAACGTCATCCCGTGCAGCAACTGGAAGGGAAGGGTCCAAAGCGCGCCTGGGGCCAGCGCATAGGCCAGCCAGCGCAGCGCCGACCCGAGCAGGCCCATGGCCAGCAGGCCGATGATGCCGACCCGGCCGGCGATCCGGTTGGACAGCCGCAACACGGTGACCTCGCCCACCAAGCCCAGGGCCCAGGCAATGCTGACCAGCGAGGCGCTGGCGCCCATGTCAGTTATGTAGATGGTGTAGAAAGTGTAGTACCCGGCCGACGTCACGCGCCAGGCAAAGGTGACCAGCAGTAGGACCAGCAGCGCCCGGTTGGAGAGCACCCGCAGGACGTCGCGACTCGAGAAGCCGCCCGCCCGGACCGCTCCCTCGCGGAGCCAGACGAGGGGTATGAGAGCCAGCAGCGTCGGTACGGCATAGGCGGCGAATATCGCCGGAGTCCCGAAGGCGGATACCAGCCGCCCGGCACTGAGGATGCCGATGGCGAAGCCGACCGAGCCCCACATCCGCAGCGGCCCGTACCCAGTCCCCAGGCGGTCGGCCTCCTCGAGGATGATGGCAGTGCTCAGCGGGCCGCTGGCGAGCGAGAAGGCATTGAAGAGGCCGATCAGAATCACCAAGACAGCCAGGCTTTCGCCCAGCGAGACGCCCAGGAACGAGGCCGCGGCCAGTGTCGATGTGCAGGCCAGGAGCAGGCGTACCCGGCGCGAGCGGTCGCCTATCACGCCCCAGAAGAGCGGGACCACCACGGCGAGCGCCGGGCCGATCCCAGTTAGGGTGCCGATCTCTACCGGCGAGAGCCCCTTCTCCTGGAAGTAGAGCTGCAGGTAGGGCGTGAAGGCGCCCGTGCCGAAGAAGTGCAGCAGCATGAAGCCGATGACCGGAACCCAGGAGAGGTCACGGTGAGTGGCCTCGCCGGTGGCTGCACTGACGGTCGGTTGGACGGGATGAGCTGGGGTGCCGCTGGGGCCGCGCATCGGGCGCCATCCTTCTCGAGAGTCCGGCAGTCCGGCGTTGCCACCGCTGCCTCTCCGCACTACAATCAGTGTCCCGCCCCGATCCGGTGCCGCCAGCTGGTGTGCCCAATCGGCGGTCTCAAAGTGTCGATGCGGAGCTAGCTATGGACTGGAAAGTGATGCTGAGCACGTTCGCCCTTCTCTTCGTGGCCGAGTTGGGCGACAAGACTCAGCTGGCCGTGATCAACATGACCGCCAAGCACAAGAGCCCGATCCCCGTGTTCCTGGGTGCGCTCCTGGCTCTCGGTCTCGTCACCTTCATCGGGGTCGCCTTCGGCGAAGCGCTCACCCGCCTAGTGCCCACCAACGTCCTGAAGCGAATCTCCGCCGTGTTCTTCGTCCTGATGGGCGTTCTGATCTGGTTCGACGTCTTCTAGCTGGCGTCATTTGCCAACACAGAAGGTGGCGAACAGCCGCGTCAGGAGGTCGGCATCCACCGACTCTCCCGTGATCTCGCCGAGCGCCCGGCAGGCCCCTCGCAGGTCCTCGGCCGCCATGTCGAGCCGGTAGCCGTCCGCGAGCCCCTCCCGGGCCGCGGACGCCGCCTCGAGGGCCCGCCGGGCGGCGTCCAGGTGGCGCTCACTGGTCAAGGGGGCCTCGTCTTCGCCCCGATCGCCCTGCAGGGCTAACGATACTATGCTCGCCTCAAGCCGCTCCATTCCGGCGCCGGTGAGGGCCGAGACGTGCACCTCCGGGCAGCCCGCGAGCGGCCCCGGCTCCCGCGGCGGTCCGAGATCAATCTTGTTCCACACAGCGAGCATCAGCGGCGCCGAGGCCGCCCCCTCGGCCACGGCCCGGTCACCATCGTCAAGCGGCCGGCTGGCATCCAGGACCAGGAGCGCCATGTCCGCCCCCCTCAAGGCCCGCCAGGAACGCTCTCGCCCCAGCCGTTCCACGGGATCGTCGCCGGCTTCCGCGCCCAGTCCGGCCGTGTCCACGAAGGTGATCGCCAGGCCAGCCAAGTCCACCGACTCCTCCAGAGTGTCCCTGGTGGTGCCCGGTATGTCGGTGACGATAGCCCTGTCGTTGCGCAGCAGAGAATTGAGCAAGGACGACTTTCCCACGTTTGGCCGCCCGACGATGGTTACCCGGAGCCCCTCGCGCCGCCTGATCCCCTCACGCGCCGACTTCACCAGAGCACGCAACTCATCCTCGGCCCCGTGGAGCAACTCCGCGACGGCATCGTAATCCACCGTCTCATCGAAGTCGATGGCCGCTTCGACGCCGGCCAGTGCATCGAGCAGCGATCCCCGCGTCCGCCGCACCCTGTCGCTCAGTGCCCCTTCCAGCTGGGCCAGGGCTTGCCGGCTGGCGAGATGAGTGCGAGCCGATACCAAATCGCGGACCGCTTCAGCCTGTGCCAGATCGATGCGCCCGTTGAGGAAGGCCCGCAGAGTGAACTCACCCGGCTGGGCCGCGCGGGCCCCGGCCCGGAGACACAGGCGCAGCACCTCGCGGAGCACCAAGCCGCCACCGTGCGTGTCGATCTCCACCACCGGCTCCCGGGTGAAGGTTCCGGGCCCCGGCATGTACACCGCCAGCACCTCGTCCACCGCGTGTCCCGTGGCGGGGTCCACCACCTGGCCTAGACACAGACGGCGCGGCGACTGCAGTGGGTCTCGGCTGGAGTGGCGGAACAGCGTGCGCAGCACCTGACCCGCCTGTGGTCCGCTCAGTCGCACGATGCCGATCCCGCCCGCACCCGCCGGAGTGGCGATGGCGGCTATCGTGTCGCCACTCAGCACCTCGGGGAGCGCCAGCGGATCCTCCTCGGAACGGCCGCAGCGCCGCGGGGACGCCCGCATAACGCTTGCCGCCAATCTCTAAACATGCTAAGCTTGTTCTCCAATCCCCGTCGGAGATACGGCGACATGCCAGACACCCAAGTCCCTGACATGGTGGTGGCCCGGCTGCCACTCTACCTGCGTACCCTCCGCTACTTGGAGTCCGCCGGTATCGAGGTGACGTCCTCGCAGGACTTGGCCGCCCGCCTGGGTGTCAGCTCGGCGCAGATACGCAAGGACCTCTCCTACTTCGGGCGCTTCGGCAAGCAAGGAACCGGCTACGAAACGGCGAACCTGCGCTCGCAGCTCGAGAAGATCCTCGGGCTAGACCGCCGCTGGCCCATGATCCTGGTGGGAGCCGGCGCCCTGGGCCAGGCTGTCATGCACTACGCCGGGTTCTACGAGCGCGGCTTCTACATCGCCCACGTCTTCGACAGTGACCTGGCTAAGCTCGGACACGACCTGGCCGGGTTCGTCGTCCGCCCTCCCGAGGAAATCCCGGCCTGTGTGCGGGAGAATGACATCCGCATCGCCATCGTGGCCGTGCCCTCCGAGGCGGCCCAGGCCGTGACGGATGAGCTGGTCGACGCTGGGATCGAGGCCATCCTCAACTACGCGCCCATGTCGCTGACGGTTCCCCGCCGAGTCCAGGTGCAGCAGATCGATCCCGTGGTGCACCTGCAGCACATGGTGTACTACCTGACCGGCGCAACCCGTAGCAGTCCCCCCGCTTAGCCGCCAAGAGCAGCGATCCCTCCACCGGAATGGACGGAGGGATCGGGGCGCTGCGGCGCTTCCGCCGGCTATTACTGCAGGACGTTGGCCCGGCGCATGATCGCGTAGTTCTCCAGGGCTCGGCCCGCTCCCACCGCGACACACTCGATCGGATCCTCTGCCACGAAGCAGGGCACCCCTGTCTCCTGGGTGAGCATGCGATCCATGTTCCGCAGCAGCGCACCCCCTCCGGTCATCACCATGCCGCGGTCCACTATGTCCGAAGCCAACTCCGGCGGTGTCCTCTGGAGCACTCCCCGGATCATGCTCACGATCTCCGCTAGGGGCTCGGACATGGCCTCCGTAGCCTCCGACGAGGTGACGGTGATGGTCCGGGGCAGGCCTGTCATCTGGTCGCGCCCCTTGACCTCCATGCTGAGGATCTCATCCAGCAGGAGGGCGCTTCCGATGTTGATCTTGATCTCCTCGGCCGTGGGTTCGCCGACGTGCAGGTTGTACTTGCGGCGGATGTAGGCCTGAATCGCCTGGTCCAGCAGGTTCCCGCCGACTCGCACCGACCCCGACACCACCACGTCGTTAAGGGAGATGACCGCCGCCTCGGACGTCCCGCCGCCAAGGTCTACCACCATGTTGCCGCTCGGCGTACCGATGGGCATTCCCGCACCCAGCGCGGAGGCCAGCGGTTCCGCGATGAGGTGGGCCTCCCGCGCACCCGCCTGCAGGGCGGCGTCGCGCACGGCCCGGCTCTCCACCGTGGTGACCCCCACCGGTACGGTGAGCATGACCACCGGACGGGAGAAGCGAACACGACCGCAAATGCGGTTGAGGAAGTACCGCAACATCGCCTCAGTGACGACATAGTCGGCGATCACGCCGTCCTGCAAAGGCCGGGCCACCTCGATGCTCTCCGGGTTGCGCCCAAGCATCTCTTTGGCCTCCTGGCCGATGGCGACGATCTTGTTCTCCTTGACAGAGATCGCCACAACCGAAGGCTCGTGGAGAACCACGCCCTTGTCGGCCACGTGCACAATGACATTGACTGTACCCAGATCTATCCCGATTCGCTTCGCCAAATGCGGAATCGCCTCCCCTATCTGCCTTGGGTCTTCCGATACCCCTCAGCTACCCGGATGCGCGCCTCGGCCCGCGCCATCGCCTGCCGTGCCCGCTCGGCCGCCGCCTCATCCCGGTCGCGGATGCGGGCCTCGGCCCGCTCCCGAGCCTGCAGGGCCCGCTCCAGGTCTATCTCTGCGGCCCTCTCCGCTGAGTGCGCCAGCACCACAACGCGGTCCGCACTGACCTCCAGGAATCCGCCGCCAATAGCCAGGCTGATCTCCTCGTCCTCGCCTACCGGCTGCAGACGGAGCTCCCCCGGCGCCAGTGCCGTCAGGAGGGGGGCGTGGCCCCGCAACACCCCCAGCCGCCCTTCGGCACCAGGGGCGCTCACCAGCCGAACCGGGCCAGAGTACACCAACCTTTCAGCGGTCACTATCTCCAGGTATAGGTCTCTTGGCAAGCTCAGCTCATCTCATCGGCGGTTCGCAGGACATCGTCGATATCGCCCTGAAGGAAAAAGGCCTGCTCGGGGATGTCGTCGTGCCGGCCTTCGAGTATCTCCTTGAAGCCGCGCACGGTATCTCCCACGGGCACGTAGCGCCCCGGCCTGCCAGTGTACCTCTCCGCCACAAACATCGGCTGCGACAGGAAGCGCTGGATCCGGCGGGCGCGGCCCACCACCAGCTTGTCCTCGTCCGAGAGCTCGTCCACTCCCAGGATCGCGATGATGTCCTGCAGGTCCTTGTAGCGCTGCAGCACCTGCTGCACGTCGCGCGCCACTTCATAGTGCTCCTGTCCCACCACCGTAGCGTCCAGAATGCGGGAGTTGGACGACAAGGGGTCCACAGCCGGGTACAGGCCCTGAGCCGCGATGGCGCGATCGAGCGAGATGGTGGAGTCCAGGTGCGCGAACGTGGCCACCGGGGCCGGGTCGGTGTAGTCGTCGGCGGGAACGTACACCGCTTCCATTGAGGTGATGGCGCCCTTGCGCGTCGAAGTGATCCGCTCCTGGAGTTCCCCCATCTCGCTGCTGAGCGTCGGCTGGTATCCCACGGCCGAGGGCATGCGGCCCAAGAGCGCCGACACTTCCGACCCCGACATGACGAAGCGGAAGATGTTGTCGATGAACAGCAGAACCTCGGCCCCCTGATCGCGCAGGTACTCGGCCATTGTGACGCCGGATAGCGCCACCCGCAGCCGGACGCCCGGCGACTCGTTCATCTGACCGAACACCATCACCGTCCGGGGCAGTACGCCGGTGGCCTCCATCTCATGCCATAGCTCGGTGCCCTCACGGCTCCGCTCGCCCACCCCAGCGAAGACGGAATAACCACCGTGCTCCATGGCAATGGAGCGGATGAGTTCGGTGATGATGATGGTCTTGCCCGCGCCGGCACCGCCAAAGATGCCCGTCTTCCCGCCTCGGGTTAGGGGCGCGATTAGGTCGATGACCTTGAGGCCGGTCTCGAAGAACTCGGTCCTCGCCAACTGCTCCTCGAAGGTGGGCGGCTGCCGGTGTATGGGGTAGCGTTCTTCCGTCTCCACCGGTCCACGCTCGTCGATCGGTTCCCCCAGAACGTTGAAGAGTCGTCCTAGGATCTCCGGCCCCGCCGGCACCGTGATGGGACCACCGGTCTGCACCGCCGCCATGCCCCGGCACAACCCGTCGGTCGTGTCCATGGCGATGGTGCGGACGACATCGCTCCCCAGGTGTTGCTGGACCTCCAGCACTACCCGGCGATCGCCATCCTGAACCTCCAGGGCATCGTAGATCTCCGGCAACCCACCCGTGGGGTACACCACGTCCACAACCGGGCCATTGATCTGCGCGATCTTCCCCTCGATACCCTTCGGCATGCCGCCTCCCGGACCGCTCCCGCTCTATCCTGCGTGCAGCGCTTCGGTAGCGCTGGCAATGTCAAGTATCTCGCTCGTGATCGCCGTCTGCCGCGCCCGGTTGAAAGCCCGCGTGAGGCTCTCAGCATGGTCCTGGGCTGACTTCGTCGCGTTGCGCATCGCCACCATGCGGGCCGAGTGCTCGCTCGCCGCCGACTCCAGCAGGTAGCCGAAGACCTGAACCTCCACCGCGTGGGGGAGCAACCGCTCCAGGATGCTCGCCGCGCTCGGCTCGTAAGTGTACTGAAGGGAGCCTCCGCCCTGGCGCCTCCGGGTGGGGAGCGCCCCCGCTTCGCCTCCCGGCGGCAGGATGGGAGCGACCTGGGTCACCGTCGGCACCTGCGTCAAGGCACCGCCGAACTCGGTATAGGCTACTAGGCCGGCATCAATCTCGCCGCTGAGGAACGCCGTCTCAAGCAGTCTGGCGATGGGCCCGGCGAACTGCACCGTCAGCTCGGCCGGGATGCCCTCAAACTCGGCCAGCAAGTCGCCGCCGGCGGCTAGGATACTGCGCCGCGCCTCGACACCAACGGCGACATAGCCCACGCTTGCCTTCAGGCCTTTTGCGTAGCGCAGCGCCGCGCGGATGAC
>JAAYAV010000137.1 GCA_012719195.1 Anaerolineae bacterium
CCCTGGAACTCGGCGTAGGCCTCGTCGCGCCAGCCGAGCGGCGTCTCGCCGTCGAGGAGAGGCAGCAGAGAGCGCCCCTCGGCGCGCGGCAGAGGCTCGGCGCCCAGCAGGTCGAGAATGGTCGGGGCCAGGTCGTGCGTGTTGACCAGGCGAGCACACTCGCCGCCAGCCTCGGTCTGCCCCGGCCGGCGGATGACGAGCGGGATGCGGTAGCCCTCCTCGAAGGGGAAGACGCCTTTGTGCAGCAGGCCGTGGGCGCCCATCATCTCGCCGTGGTCGGCGGTGTAGATGACGATGGTGTTCTCCCACTGCCCCGTCTCCTGGAGATGTCGCACGGTCCGGCCGACCTGGTCATCCAGCAGGGAGCAGAAGGCGTAGTAGCAGGCAGTCGCCTCGGCGAAGTGGCGCCAGGGGGTGTCCTTCCACACCGACTTCATGCGCCGGTAGATGCCGGGGCGGTCGGTCAGGTCATCGCCGAAGCTGGCCGGCGGCTCGATCTCGGCGGGGTCATAGCGGCGGTAGTACTCGTTGGGCACCAGATAGGGGTCGTGGACGGCGGTGACGCTGATGAAGGCGCACCAGGGGTCGCCCGTGGCCGCGGCGCGATCCATGAAGTCCAGCCCCCGGGAGAAGAGGTAGTGCTCGCTGGTGCCCTCGGCCGGTTCGTCATAGGCGCCGTAGAGGAGGAAGTCGCGGTAGCCCTTGTGCTTGACGTCATGGCGCAGGGAGAAGCACTCCGGCTTGGGGGGCAGGCCCAGGGAGCGTCGGTGCTCAGCGTAGCCGGGGGATCCGGTCAGCTCGTACTCGTCCCAGCCAAAGCGCTCCAGTTGATTGCTGCGCTCCACGTGCCACTTGCCGAAGAAGCCGGTGCGATAGCCGGCCTGCTGTAGTCGCTGGCTCCACGTCTCCAGGGTGGCGTCGAACTCGGCGCGGTACGGCTCCACCGTGTGGGTGCAGTCCACCATGCCGTGGGTGGTGGGCAGGGTACCGGTGAAGAGGCTGGCGCGAGCGGGCGAGCAGATGGCGTTGACGGTGTAGGCGCGGGTGAAGCGGGTGCCGGCAGCGGCCAAGGCCTGGACGGCGGGCATGCGGCAAGGCGAACCCGGATCAATCACCTGGGCCTGGTGCTGCTCCGCCATGATGAAAAGCAGGTTAGGTCGGGGCACGACGTACCTCGCGGAAGGAGTGGGCCGCGGCGGCCGGTGCAGTGACGCCGGCGAGGCGGTCAGGGCGATGATAGGGCGGGCGCGTGAGGTGTCAAACGCGGTCGCTGCACCCAAGCAGCGTCTTCCATGTCGGGGCCGTCGAGCAAGGGGCTCGCCTGGATGTCACACCGTGGCGGTACTTGACTAAGTCGGTCTCGTAAGGTATAAGTCCGAGCAGTCATCCCGGTTAGCGGATGACGATGCTAGCGGAGGTGTCAAGATGGCTAAGGGAAATAGCGGTGTTGGCAGACGGTCGTTCCTGAAGAAGGCCGCCATCGGCGCTGGAGCCGCCGCGGCCGCGGGAGTTCCGACGGGTGCGCTGGCCGCCTCTCAGCAGCAGGCTGCCGAGACGACGTGGGATCTCGAGACTGACGTTGTCATCGCCGGCGCCGGGCACGGTGGGCTGTGCGCCGCCATCTCCGCCGCCGAAGCGGGCGCGGACGTAGTTCTCCTCGAGATCTCTGCCAAGACGGGCGGCGGCTCGGCCTGGTCCGGTGGCATCATCCACGCCATGGGACTGCAGGACTGGGAGGAGTACAACGCTCACACCGAGGGCTTGCACGATCCGGAGCTCGGCAAGCTATTCGTTGAGACCTTCCGGGGCGAGTTCATCCCCTGGCTGCAGGAGCTCGGTGCCTACTTCGAGGGGCCGGGGCAGGGCGTTGCCTTCTCTGCCGACTACACCATGGGCCACGGCGAGCCGGGGCAGCTCAAGCACCGCCTCTACTTCGACAGCCTGGAAGAGATCCTGGCTGAGAAGGGCGGAACCCTGATGACCCGCATGCGCGCCCTCAAGCTCTTCACCGACGATAGCGGCGCCGTCACCGGCCTGCGCGCGCAGAACGTTGACACCGGCGAGTTCATGAACATCGGCGCCAGGGCCGTCATCTTGGCCACCGGCAACTTCTGCAACAACAAGGAAATGATGAACCGGTACGTCGGCCCCTTCGCTCACCGTGCCAAGCCCATGGCGGTACCTTACGCCACCGGCGAGGGCATCATCATGGCCCAGAACGTGGGCGCCATGCTCAGCGGCAACATGAGCACCTTCTCCGGTACCCTGGTGGCCGTCACCCCGGGTGACCCGCTCTGTGCCGATCCGGAGCAGTACGAGCAGGTACTGGCCGAGACCGACCCGGAGCAGCTCGGTGCCGCCCTGGGCGCCGGCCGCATCGCCCCTCCCGGCTGGCTCCCGCTGGATGCCGGCTTCTTCTCCGGACAGGTGCGCGGCCTGTTGGTGAACAAGGAAGGCAAGCGGTTCATTGACGAGGGCAGCCCGCTCGAATCCAAGTATGTCCGGCTCCAGCAGTCGGTCCTGAACCAAAGCGAGGGCATGGCCTACCAGATCGGCGACCAAGCCATTGTGGACGCGGCCATGGGCTCGGTGGAGGCCATGGAAGCTATCGAGGCAGCGGGCGGAACGGTGCTCGTGGCCGATACGCTGGAGGAGTTGGCCGACCTACTGGCCGAGCGCGGCGTCCGTCGGTCGGCTTTCCTGCGCACCATCAACGAGTACAACCAGGCCATCGACGACGAGACCAGCATGGACCTGGATGTGCCGCGGACGACGGGCTTCTTCAAGATCGAGAACGCGCCTTTCTACGCCGTCGCGGTGACCGCGCAGGTGTACATGAACTTCGGCGGCGTGGCCATTACCGACCAGGTGCAGGCGCTTGACCTGCAGCGCAACCCGATCCCGGGGCTCTACGCTGTGCCCCCGGCGGGTGGCGGCGTGTTCGATGTCCTCTACGGCGGCGGCATCGGCATAGCCGGCACTTTCGGCTACCTGGCCGGTAAGGCGGCTGCCGGAGCGACCTCAGAGGAGTAATCCGGGGGGCGCTGGGCGCCCGCCAAGATAGTCTCTGCGCGAGGGCCTACCGGTCTCCGGTAGGCCCTTTTTGGCGCTTCCTCAGGCGAGATCCCGGGATTGGCCCATGCGGGCGGGTCGTGACAAACTAGCCTGGCCGATTCCGAATACGAAGGCGGGCGGCGCCGATTGGGCGTCGCCACGGAGGAGAGGGGAGCGCGTGTATGAGTAGGAACATTAAGATACTTCTGGTCATCATCCTGGTGCTGGCAGCGGCCGCCATCCTAATCCGGTGCGGTTCGGACCCGGAACCGACGCCGGTGCCTGCCACCGCCACCACTGCGGCCACCGCCACCCCTGTCCCCACCGAGGCAGCCACGGAGACGGCTACGACTGAGCCCACGGCGGCTCCGACGGAGACGGCTACCGTAGAGCCGACGGCGACTTCGGAGCCCACCGCTACCGAAGAATCGACGGCGACAGCCACGGCCGAGCCGACCGTCGCGCCCACGGTTGAGCCTACCGCGACTGAGGCAGCCACCACTGAGCCGACGGCTGAGCCTACCGCGACTGAGGCAGCCACCACTGAGCCGACGACCGAGGCCACTGCCGCGCCAGAGGACGAGGGATCGGATGAGGGCGAGGCTTCGGCCGGCCTCGAGCCGCTGCAGGCCCCAATCATCGGCCACGAGCTTGACGGACGTGACGCCTGCCTGACCTGCCATGCTGTGGAGACCGGTCTCGAGCCGGCGCCCGCCAGCCATGCCAGCTTCGTCGAGGAGGACTGCCTCACCTGCCACCGCACCGAGACGGGCGAGACGGCCGAGCCGGCACTGACCCGCAAGATGACCAATGAACAGTGCCTGACCTGCCACGGACCCTATGAGGCCCTGATCGCGGCCACCCAGGACTACGAGCCCTGGGAGGGCATGCCGAACACGCCGCACACCTACGTTCCGCACGAGGAGCCGGGCGTGGCCGAGAACATCCCCACGTGCATCAACTGCCACGATGCGCACGAGATCCCCATGACCGAGGCATCCGGCGAGGTGGACCCGGGAGTCCGCTGGTGCTACGGCGCTTGCCACCACACCGGTACGCTCAACCCTTGTAGCGATTGCCACTAGAGTCGCGCGTCTGGAACGCTTCAGAACCGCAGAGCTAGTACCGACAGAGCGGAGGGCCGCGATAGGCCCTCCGCTTCGTTGTACTTGGCCGGGACGGAGCCGGTAGACGGGCAGGCCGGCAGGCCTTGACCGACGCCGTGTCCGGGCCCACAATCGCGCTAGGCTAGTCAGTCTTGCGGCGCGCCTCGGGCCCACCGGGCGAGAGGCCGCCGCCGGGAGAGTGGAATGAGCAGCAAGTACCGCGTGGGCATCATCGGCTGTGGTCGCATCGCGCCGGCGCACGTCAACAGCTTCCGGGCCGTGGAAGGTTATGACCTGGTGGCGGTGGCGGACGTCAAGCGAGAGGCGGGCGAGACCCTCTGCAGCAAGTTCGGCATCGGCACCCTCTATGACGATTACCGCGAGATGCTGCAGCGCGAGGACCTCGATGTGGTGACGGTGGCCACCTGGGCCGGCAGTCACTCCGAGATCACTATCGATGCGGCGGCAGCCGGCGTGAAGGGCATCCTCTGCGAGAAGCCCATGGCCCCCTCACTGGGAGAGGCGGAGGCCATGCTGGCCGCCTGCGACCGGCACGGCGTCAAGCTGGCCATCGGACACCAGCACCGCTTCGATCCCTCCTGGAACCGGGGCAAGGAACTCATCGCCGAGGGCGCCATCGGACAACCCCTTCTGGCCCTCTGCAAGGTGACCGACGGTCTGCTTAACAACGGCACCCACTTCATTGACGGCATCCGCTACATCCTGGGCGACCCGGCCCCGGCGTGGGCAATGGGCCAGGTGGAGCGCAGAACGGACCGGTACGAGCGCGGGGAGCCCATCGAGGACTGCTTGGCGGGCGTGATCGCCTTTGCCGGCGGGGCCCAGGCTCTGATCGAGGTGGACTTGCCGGCGGTGGAGGACGGGCCGGCCTGGCCGTACACCTTTGTCGGCACGCAGGGGCGGGTCGAGTTGGGGTGGAAGGACCTGACGCTGATCAGCGCCAGCGGCAAGCAGCAGTGGGCCTTCCCCAGCGACGAGTCCTCCCACGTGCGCCAGGCCCGCGAGTACAAGCGCTGGCTTGACGGCGAGATCGAGGACTACCGCGGCTCGGCGGACAAGGCACTACACACCGTGGCCGTAATGATGAGCATCTACGAGTCGGTGCAGGGCCGGGGGGTGGCCCGGTTCCCGCTGAGCACGAAGGAGTCGCCCCTGAAGGCGATGCTGCGCGATGGGCGTCTGCCGGTAGAGAAGCCGGGCAAGTACGACATCCGCGCCTAGGACGGGAGCGCGCGGTGTTGGGCGTGGAGGCGCCTCCAGGATGCCGCGGCGGCGGGGAAAAGTCCGGGCTCACCGCCGGCGCCGGCGGTAGCCAGACCGCCGGTGCCTCCCGCTCGTGGCCGGTTCAGTCTGACGGCGTCGGCATCGCGCGCCCGTAGAGCGAGCGGTGGAAGACGTCCCAGAACGAGTCGCCCACCCAGCGCGTGGTGAAGGCGTCCACCCGCTCTCCACCGGGATGCAGGTTGACGGGCCCGGGCTCGCGGAGTTCGATCTCCATGACCACGGGAGGCTCAGGCCGGATGGGTGCGATGAGAGAGGCGCGCTGCACAGCCAGTTGGACGCGCTCCCGGATCAGGGCACGCGCGTCCACGGGGGCGAGGTGGATGGCGGATAGGGTGCTGAGGCCGCGCTTCACGGCGGCGGTGACCATCTGCGGCACCCATTCCTCCGCCTCCCGGCAGGCATGCTCGTCGCCGGCGGTGAAGACCCAAGGGATGCCCAACTCCCCGGCCAGATAAGCACCCTGCTCCATCTCCCCGACAGGTCGGCCGTTGACGCGATAGGCCTTGACGCCCTTGCTCTGGGTGTGGGCCAAGTTCGCCTCCGGAGTGTCCGACATGGCGTGCATACCCACCTGGACCAGGATATCCACGCGGCGGGAGATCCCGGGCAGGACCTGGGGGCGCTGGGTGCCGCGCACGATCTTGATCCCGGAGATCAGCTCCTCCGGCAGGATGGTGCGGCCGGCCCCGTGGCCGTCGTTGACGATCACTTCGGTCACGCCGGCGGCGAAGAGTCCCTCCGCGACGGCGTTGACTTCGCCGGTAAGCAGGCGCTGCACCTCGGCGCGCTGGTAGACACCGAGGGCCTCGGCAGCGTGAGGGGCATGGCGCGGATCCCAGTCGTCCACGCCGGCCACACCCTCCATATCGGTGACAACGTATGCGGTTTGCACGGGATCCATTCTGCCTCCGCCGGCAAGTCGTTGCAGTATGAGGCTGACACGCCTATAATAGCCCTGTTCGGCTACTGGCGATAGCGCGTTGGGGGGTGGATTGGAGTCAACAGTCGACCCCAGAAGATACACTCAGAGGAGAGTATTATGCCATCAGAGTACCTGAGCCGCCGCAACTTCCTGCGCGTATCCGCCCTGGCCACGGCCGCCGCTGGCGTTGCCGCCTGCGGTGGAGGTGCCCCCGCCGCCACCACGGC
>JAAYAV010000138.1 GCA_012719195.1 Anaerolineae bacterium
TGCGACCAGTAGGTGGGGGAGAAGCTCAGGAATGCTGCCGACCAGGCGGCGGCGGGCAGGGCCAGCCAGGCCGGGGCCTGGGGCGCCAGCGCCAGCACCAGACGTGCGGTAACGCCGGCGGTTGCCGCCGCGAAGAGCGCCGAGAGCAGGTTCATCGCGTAGGCGGGCGATCCAACCGCTCCGAGCTTGGTCCATGCCCAGCCGATCAGCAGGTATAGGGGGTAGCCGGTGGGGTGCGCCAGTCCGCCGATGGCGGCCGCCAACTGGAACTCCCCCGGATCGCCCTGAAGGACTTCGCGCGGGACGGTAGGCAGCAGAACCAAGAGAACCAGTGCCGCCGCACCCAGGCTCAGCGACCAGTCAAGCGCCGCTGACCGTGGGGCCGGCGCGGGATCGGCGGGGCCCATCAGTTAGGGTGAGGCAACGAAGCTCACGGTGGACAGCGCCGCCGAGAGCTGACGGCTATCGGGGCTGATGCGCAGGTACCCTGCCTCGCCTCCCGCCTCCAGGGCCGCTCCCGGTGTCGCGCCGGTGATGCCCAGGAGGGCGTACCCGCCGCTGCTTTCCGCGGGGCAGGACGCG
This sequence comes from Anaerolineae bacterium, assembly GCA_012719195.1. GTDB lineage: Bacteria > Chloroflexota > Anaerolineae > DRVO01 > DRVO01 > Ch71. The sequence continues at coordinate 583 of JAAYAV010000138.1, forward strand.
GCGCCCGCGGTCTGGAGCGCCCGGCACACGGCGCCGTCTACCTCGTTGGGGACTCCGCCCTGCACCGCGAGCGCCACGCCGGTCCCAGGGGCAGCCTGCTCCAGGAAGTCGGCCAGGGCGGCGCCCTCATCCCAGCCGAAGGTGGAGCTGCCCAGGAGGGAGCCGCCGCCGACATCGAAGAGGGCGACGTTGATGCCCTGAGCGTGCCGCGAGCCGTCCGCTTCCCCGACGGTAATGTAGGCCAACTCCGGGCGGCTGTTGACCTCGAGGTGCGCCGGTGCCTGGACTCCGGTACCGCCGATGGCGTACCCGGCGGCGGCCACGTCCACCGGCCGGGCGGCGTAGCCCAGGCGCAGGACCACCCGGTTCAGGCCCGGCCGAAGCGCGTCGGCGGGCACCGCCAGCGAATACTGCTGCCAGGCAGGAGCGAGTGTCACCTGCCCTATGCCCCGCCCGTTGACGGAGACGCTGAGGCGCTGCTCGGGCGAGCCGGCGTAGGAGAACGGAGCGGCGGTCAGGGTCAGGGTGCTATCGGCCGGCTCATCGACGGGCAGGAACAACTCCGCGTGGGTGCCGCTGATCCAGCGGGCCGCGGCGCCGGCGATGGCTTCCGGCGAAGACCAGCCGGCGCCCAAGTGCATCGCTGCTTCGGCCTCGCCCACGGCCAGGTTCAGCTCCGCCGGTATGGAAGCCTGAGAGACACGGTAAGCGACGAGGCGACCGTCCGCGTCTCGAGCGACCTCGGTGAGGTCGAAGACGGAGGCGGCGTAGGCGAAGGCGTCCTCGTAGGTGTCGGCGTAGGGCAGGCGCCCGGCGATGGGAGCCTGTACCACCAGGTAGCGGAGGTCCAGCAGCGCCGCCAGCTCAGCCGCGCGCTCGCGCTCCGCGTCCAGGTCGGCCTCAGGGATGGTCTGGTACCCCTCGATGGCCAGTAGTCGCGCCAAGGGGGCCACGGACTGGTAGTAGTCGAAGTTGATGCTGGGAGCACGGGAAATGTTCCCGCCGATGATCCGTTTCTGGTGCACGCTCTGGTAGTACTGCAGCTGGGTGCGTTCGGCGCCCAGAGTGCCGAAGGAACTGCGCACCCCGAAGGGCAGGCTCAGGATGGAGAAGTCGCCCTCCTCCTGCGCCAGACTGTGGTAGAACAGGGGAACGGACGCATCCGTGGTGGGCAGGGGGACGGAGAGTCCATCGGCCAACACAAGGATCGCCGCCAGCGCGCCGATGAGGCCGGTCGCCCACCAGCGGCGATAGTGGGTGAGCAGCCAGTAGCAGCCCAGCCCCACCAGCGGAGCCAGGGCGAGCACCGCCAGCACGCCGAAGCGGTTGGGGGCGCGGCCGGCACTGGCCAACGGAATGTAATGCAGCAGGATAAACGGCATGGGCACAGTGGTGCTGAGCCCGTCCAGATCGAACACGTAACGGCCGTTGACCTGGAGCAGCGGTCCAAGCGCCAACACCACTGCCGTGATGCTTGTGACAAGCCAGGGCAGGGCGCGGCGGGTGAACTTGATGACGGCCACCGCGGCCACGGCCAGGGTGGCATAGCCCAGGAAGAGGGTATGCACGTCGCTGAAGCGACCGGCCCCAGTAAAGCTGTCACGAAGGTGCTGCGGCCAGTCCTGTCCCCAGAGGGGGTGGAGAGCGGTGGGGACGAGCAGCCCGACCAGGTCCGCCGATAGGCGAAGGGCATCGCCCCACCCGGCGATGGCATAGCCTCCGCGCAGGCTTTCCCAGAGCACAGGTACGAGCAGAGGGAGGTAGAAGAGGATCGAGAGGCCGGCGATGAGCCCGAAGCGAACCACCAGGGTTCTCCAGGGAAGACGTCGCAGGTAGGCGAGGGTCAGAATGACCAACGCCATGGCCATGAACAGCCCGAGTGTCATCTCGACCAAGGTCGTGATAGCGAAGCACAGGCCCGCCAGTATGGCGAAGCGACGCCAGTCCCGCTGGGCGTCGAGGGCGCGCAGGACGAAGTAGGCGAAGAGGGGCAGAGTGGCGACCATGACGTAGATGTAGTGCCCCAGGGCCAGGTAGATGAACCGGCTGGCGGGGAAGGCGTAGGCGAGGCCGGCGACGAACGCACCCACCTGGGCGGCCGCCGTCGACCGGACCGGCCCGAGCCGGCGGATGACGTAGAGGGCGAGTAGGTATGCGGTGTAGCCGCTCAGTGCCATCATAGCCCAGAGCACAACGTTCGTGGCCAGAGGCAGGTTGCTGACCAGGTATAACGGCAGCGCGAGCGCCGAGCCCGTGAAGTTGAAGGTGTAGAGCACCAGGGGCACGCCCACGGGGTGGAAGGTCATCTCCGTGTGCAGCGGGCTTACCCCCAGGTCCATGGTGGAGTGCTTCAGCCACCAGGTATTCCAGAGGAAGGTGTACTCGTCGTAGGCCCAAGTGTCCGAACCGGGAACGACTCCTCCCGGGTCGGTCACCACCGGAAAGGTCAGCGCCACCGCGAGGAGCACGTAGGTTAGCAGAACAAGCAGGTGGATGAACCGGCGGGATCTAGGCATGCGACCTCCCAGGCGGGGACTATGCTAGCACAGGGGAGGGGGGGCAACAAAGCCCCCGGGCGCCGAGGGCACCGGCGTTAACGGAAGTAGCGGCGGAAGAAGGCGTAGGCGGCTTGCGCGGTGGCGTCCCGTAGTTCGGATGTATCGGCCGGATCAAGCCATTCGATGCGCTTGTGGGGCGTGCCCAACCGCTCAAGGATGTAGCGCATGTTCTCGGCCGTGGTGTCGGGATAGCGCGCCTCCACGAGCAGAACGGGGCAGGTGGCCGACGCCAGTTCGCTGTGAACGCGGTCCTGCAGGTGCGTCGCCTGTACCTGAGTGCGGAACCCCGGCAGGCGGCTCGGGTGCACCAAGGGCGCCGGGTTGTGGACACCCGGTTTGGTGCGCTCGGGCTGCGGGTAGCGGCCGTCGCGGGTGAGCGGCGGTGACACGGCCGCGACGCCGGCAACCGGCAACTCGGAGGCGGCATGAAGTGCCAGGAGGGCGCCTACGCCCTTCCCGATGAGGAACACCTGGCTGCACTCGCGCCAGAGGCGGTCCAGACCCAGGAGCACGGCCGAGTACCAGGTCTCCCAGGTGTTGTCCAAAGTGGGCGGGAAGGGGTCCACACCGAGGCAGGTGATACCGCGCGCGGCCAGATAGCGACCGATGTGCCGCAACTCCTCTCGGTCCGTGTTCGGCTCCGGCACCAGCAGGCAGCCGGGCCCCATAGCAGCCAGAAGGAACGACCGGCCGTCTTCCGAGTCCTCGACTCCCCGGGGTAGGGTCTCCTGGCTGATCTTGCTCTGCTCGAGGTAGGTGACGGCCAGGGCATAAAGGACTCCGAAGACCGGTAGTCCGAAGACCAGCCCCCAGAAGCCGACAATGCGCGTGCTGAGGAGGATGGCCATGAGCGCCAGGAGTGAAGGCATTCCCAGCACGTCAGCCATGACTCGCGGCGCCAGCACCTGCAGCAGAATCTGCTGGTACACCGTCATGACGATCAGGATCCAGAGCGCCGAGTCGGGCCGCTGTGCCAGGGCCACCAGCGCCGGTAGCACCATGGCGATGGGAGCGCCGATGAGAGGGATGAGCATGAGGAAGGAGCACAGTATCCCGATGACCACCGAAAGGCCCACTCCCGCGATCATCAGGACGAGCGTCGCCGGGACTCCGTAGAGCCCGGCCAGGAGCAGCTGGCCGCGCATGAACCCGCCGAACGTGCGCGATATGGACTGCCCCAGCAGGTTCAGTCGTCCGTGGAAGTGATCCGGGATTACGGCATGGAGCTGGCGGGCGAGACGCGGACCATCCAGGTTCATGTAGAGGCTGATGGTGAGCATCATGAGGATACTGACGAGAATGGACGCGAGCCCGGTGGCAAGCGCAAAGGCCTGCTGGACGATCTGAGCGCCAAACGCCTCCGCCCGCTGCATGAGCTGGTTAGGCTGATAGAGGGTGCCGATGTTGATCTCGATTCCGCGGGCGGCCAGCTCCTCCTGAACGCGGCTCACCAAGTCGGGCACGGCGCGGATGAGATCCGGCGCGGACCGGCCGAGATCGACCAGCTGCGTGACGATGGCGGGGATGGCCACCACTGAGAAGATGGTCAGCGCGACCAAGACGCCGAGGTACACCAGGACCACGGCCAGTGTGTGGGGGAGCCGGAACCGATCCAGCCCGTCCACGACCCGAGGAGGAAGGCGGCCACGCAGGAGATTGACGAGAGTTGAGGGTATTGGATGCCGGGTGAAGTAGTTGATGACCGGGCTGAGGAGGAAGGACACCAGCCAGGCCATTCCGAACAGCAGCAGGATGTCGAGGAAGCGCCGGGCGACCTGAGAGACCTGCCCCAGGACATATATGACAGCCGCCGTGAGCAGCGTTATGATCAGCGCGCGCACGAGCCTGGTTAGGGACTGAGACTGGCTTCGTTCCTGCATCCGGATGCGGTCCTTGCCGCCGGCGCGTTGGGCCCGGCGAGCAGGGCTAGTCTAGCACCGGGACGGGGCGCGCTCAATTCGGCCGGTCGTAGATTCGGTGTTCCGCGACAGGCTCGGTGCGTGTTCTCCGGCGGCGATTACGTCTGAGGTGCAGTGGCGATGACCAAGGTCCGAAGCACGGTGTACGAGAGCTTCCGCCAGCGTTTCCCGGAGTCTGCCCGTTTGGCGGCCGAGGCCGGGCAGGTGGTGCCGCGGGTGGTCACCCACGATGCCCGCCACCTGGACCCTTTCCCTCTTTACATGAGCCACGCTCTGGGCTCGCACAAGTGGGATGTGGACGGCAACGAGTACATCGACTACGCCGGCGGGCATGGTTCGTTGTTCCTGGGACATAGCCACCCCGACATCGTCCGGGCGGTGCAGGCGCAGATGGAACGCGGGACGCACTACGGGTTCTCGCACGAGCGAGAGGTCCGCTGGGCCGAGCTGATCGTGCGCCTCGTCCCCTGCGCCGACCGCGTCGAGTTCACCATGAGCGGGACCGAGTCGGTGATGCTGGCCTTGCGCATCGCCCGCGGCTACACCGGCCGGACCAAGATCATCAAGTTCCAGGAGCACTTCCACGGCTGGTACGACCAGGTCTGTCACGCTTTGGCCTACCCGTACGAGCAGCCCTCGACCCTGGGTCTGGACGATGGCCAGCTCGCTTCGGTGGCGGTGTTGCCACCGAACCGCATCGCGCCGGTACGGGAGGCCCTGGAGGGTGGCGACGTGGCCGCCGTGATCCTGGAACCGGGTGGGGCCCGGGGTGGATTCCTCCCCGTCGACCGCGAGTATCTCCAGCAGCTGCGCGAGGAGACGGCCAAGGCAGGCACTGTCCTTATCTTTGACGAGGTGATCACCGGCTTCCGCTACAGCCCCGGCGGGGCTCAGCAGTACTTCGGCGTCACTCCAGACCTCTCCACCTTCGGCAAGATCGTCGGCGGCGGCCTACCCTCCGGCGCCGTGGGCGGAAGGGCGGAGGTGATGGAGGTGCTGGAGTACGGCCGGCTAGGCGAGAAGGGCCGTCCGGGCCGCGTCTCCCACACCGGTACGTTCAATGCCAACCCCCTGGCGGCGGCGGCGGGCGTGGTGATGTTGGAGCATGTCGCCACCGGACTGCCTCACCAGCGGGCCAACCAGACGGCCGCTACCCTGCGCGGCAAGATGAACGGCGTGCTGGACGAACTGGACGTCAGCGGCCGCGTTTTCGGCGACTGCTCCATGTTGCACCTGCTACTGGCGCCGCCGGACCGCTGCCCGCCGCTAACCGCCGAGGGCCTCATCCCATCGGACTGGCCGCTTGAGTACCTCGCCGACAACAAGGGGGTGGTGTCAACGCACCTCAAGCGGGCCCTGCTGCTGGAGGGGGTGGACGTGCTGAGCGACCATGGCTGGGTCTCGGCGGCGCACGACGAGGATGACGTGGAGGAAACGGCGCGGGCATTCCGCCGGGCGCTGCAGCGCCTGCTGGCCGAGGATCTGGTCTTTCTGCGGTCTTGAGGGCCGGGTCGCGATACAACTAAGTGGCGGCGGGGCGAGATCAGCTCCGCCGCCAGTGTTTCGATGGACCGGGCGTTCTAGGCGCGGCGCAGCTGAGCGATCTCGTTGTAGGCGTCGAACAGGGCGCGGTAGTACCCCATGATGCGCTCCGGCTCAGCCGTCTCCGGTATTTCGGCGAGGCAGAAGCCCTGGTAGTTGATCCCCTGCAGAAGCACCATGAGCTCCTTCCAGGGGTAATCGGGCCAGTAGAGGTCGCGCATGTGAACCAGGGAAATGCGGTCGGAGAGGGCGTCGAAGTTGCTCTTGATGGAGCCGTCCTCGCCGACGTCGGGAGCGTTGCAGTTCCAGCACACCCTGGCGTTGGGATGCCCTACGTGCTGCATGATCTGGCGGAAGTTGGCCGGCTCCTGGGTGACGTGTCCGTGGACCTCCATACGGACCTCGACGCCGTAGTCGGCGGCAAAGGCGGCACACTCGTCGAAAGCGCGGCCTATCTGCTCGAAGGTCTGCTCCCGAGGGATGCCCTTGTCGTCCTCGACGTTGTTGGGACGCACTTTGATCCCCGACGCCCCAACGTCTGCTGCCAAGCGGGCGTACTGCTTGGTCCCTTCGATGTTGGCGCGCAGAACAGCGGGATCGGACGAGTGGTATTCATAGGTGCCGCCGAGGCCGACGAGGGTGATGGGGGAGTCCTGGAAGCGGCGGCGCACTTCGGCACGTTGGGCGGCGGTGAGCGAGAGCTCGACCCCGTGGGCATGGGTGGTACGCAGCTCGACTCCCTCGAACCCATTCGCACTGAGCTTCTGTATGATGGCCTCTATGTCCCAGTCCTTGGCGAGGTTGTAGGTAACCGTACCCAGCTTCATGCCGTCCTCCACAAGCGGTGATGGGTGGCGCTTGGGCCAGTCTACCTGCCAACTCGTAGCCGCTCAAGGGCCGGTAGGGGTCCGGCCGGTTGGGGACCGCAAATGATGGTATAATATGGGACGCGGCCGCAGTCACCATATCGGCCCAATAACCAGGTAGGAAGTAGATGTTCAAGAACCTACTGCGAAAAGTCATACCCGATCGGAATAAGCGCCAGATCGGAAAGCTGGAGTCCGTTGTAGCCGAGGTCGGTGCCTTGGAGGCCGAGTACGAGCGGCTGACCGATGACGATATGGCGGAGCTTACCGACACGTGGCGCCAGGAGATTCGAGACGCTGTCCAGGATCTAGGCGAGCGAGCGACGGAGCTGGAGGAGCAGCTGCACTCCGGCGCCGACGACCCGCAGCGCCTCCGCAACGAACTGGAGGATGTGCGTAAGCGTACTCGCGCCGCCGAGGAGGCGGTGATGGCGAGCATACTCCCCCGCGCCTACGCCCTGGTGCGCGAGGCCGGCAAGCGGGCCGTCGGTCAGCGCATTTTCGACGTCCAGGTCATGGGCGGCATCGTCCTTCACCAGGGCCGGATTGCGGAGATGAAGACCGGCGAGGGCAAGACCATCACCGCCACCATGCCGCTCTACCTCAACGGCCTTACGGGTAGGGGAGCGCACCTCATCACGCCCAACGACTATTTGGCCAAAGTTGGTGCCCAGTGGATGGGACCTCTCTACCACCTTCTCGGGCTGCAGGTAGGTGTGATCCAGAACGCCGCCGCCGATCGGAGTATGGGGTCCTTCGTGTTTGACCTCGACTACCAGGCTGATGACGATCGCTATCAGCACCTGCGCCCGGTGGAGCGCGCCCAGGCATACGCGGCGGACATCACCTACGGAACCAACAATGAGTTCGGGTTCGACTACCTGCGCGACAACATGGTGGTCGACCTGCGTCAGCGCGTGCAGCGTGGTCTCTACTACGCCATCGTCGACGAGGTCGACAACATCCTGATTGACGAGGCGCGCACCCCTCTCATCATCTCCGGCGAGGCGCAGGAGTCGGCCCAGTACTACCAGATGTTCTCGCGTCTGGTGCCCGGGTTCCGCGGCGAGCGGGACTACGTGGTAGACGAGAA
>JAAYAV010000139.1 GCA_012719195.1 Anaerolineae bacterium
GCCAGGCCGATGGCCGCCAACTCCACCGCCGTGCTGGCGTGAGACACGTGTATCCGTCTACCGGTGTAGCGCGCTAGTGCCAGAGCGCGGCCGACCGAGAGCTCAGCGCAGATGGGAGGGCGCCGCTCGCCGGCGCTGAATAGGCGCACGGCTTCCTCGTCTTCGGCGTGCACAACCAGCGCTCGATCAGCCGGGTACGAGCCGAACACGCGCAACTGGTCCGCCAGATCAGCGACGAGCAGGTCGCCGGTGGAGGAGCCCATGTACACCTTCAGGCCAACGGCGCGGGTTGCCTTGCTGGCTTCGTCGACGTTGAACGGGGTGGCGCCGAAGAAGAGCCCGACATCACAACAGGCCTTGGCTTCCACCAGGGCGGCCTTGGCGTCGAAGGCGGCCAGGGACGTCGTGGGCACCGGCGAGTTGGGCATGTCGAGGACGGTGGTGAACCCACCGGCCAGGGCGGCCTGAGTTCCGCTGGTGAAGTCTTCCTTATGCTCGGCACCGGGCTCCCGCAGGTGCACGTGGGCGTCGATTCCGCCCGGGAGTGCGGCTAGGCCGCCGCAGTGAACGACCTCGGCGCCGGCGGCGTCCAGGTTCTGGTCCACGGCAACGATCCACTCGCCCTGAATCAGGATGTCCGATAAGGTGGCCGACTCTGTGGTGACGACCAGAGCCCCGCGCAGCAGACGGCGCCGCTCCGTCACAGCGACACCCGCCGGCCGGTGGCGGTGCGGGTGAAGCGGGCGAAGTCCCGGTTGTGACGCAGTTCCTCGATGTCGAAGACCGGCCCGTCTTTGCACACCAGCTTGTCTCCCATGGCGCACTGTCCGCAGATGCCGAAGCCGCACTTCATGTACCGCTCCAGGCTCACTTCAGCAGGGACGCCTGCATCCCAGCACATGCGCGCCACGGCGTAGAGCATAGCCTCGGGACCGCAAGCGGCCACTCGATCGAACTGCGCCAGGTCGGGAAGGATCGCGTCAGTGACGAAGCCTTGATAGCCGACATCGCCACGGTCAGTTGCCAGCACGGTGGTGCAGCCGATGGCGCGGAAGCGGTCCACCAGGATCAGGTCGTCGCCGGTGCGGGCGCCGAGGGCGAGCGTAGTGGAGATACCGGCGTCGCAGGCACGGCGGGCGAGGAAATGCAGGGGCGCGGCTCCGTATCCCCCAGCCACAAGAAGCAGATGGCGACCGTCCACGGTGAAGGGGCGACCGAAGGGGCCGCGCCAGCCGACGGCATCACCCACTTGGCGCTGGTGGAGGGCGGTGGAAAACGGCCCGACTCGAGCCACAGTAATGGTGAGCGGGTCAGGGTCCATGATGGAGATCGGCTTCTCGCCTTCGCCCGGTAGCCAGACCATCAGGAACTGGCCCGGCTCGGCGTCGACGCAGGCATCCAGCTCAAAGGTGGCTACGGAACGGTTCTCGAAGAGAACTCGGGTGATGCGCGACATCTGCGGAATCACTAGGCATCGCTCCCAGGGCGGCCGGGCGCGCCGGCAGGCAGGCCTCGTCCGCGGAGTCTCTCAATGCTGTCAATGCCCAGGCGGGCCATCAACTCCGCCAATTCGGTGGTCATGTGGCGGAACACCTCCATGCCCCGCCGGTAGACGGCGGTGCCAACACCAACGGCGACCGCTCCGACGCTGATCATCTCGGCGACGTCGCGCCCGTCACTCTGGCCACCGATGCCGATCACCGGCACCGACACGGCATTGGCGATGTCGTAGACGCAGCGCACCGCCAGCGGGCGAATGGCGGGCCCGCTGAGACCACCGACGCGATTGGTGAGGACGGGTCGCGCCGACTCGACGTCGAGCAGCATGCCCGGGCCGGCGGTGTTGACGGCGCTGATGGCGTCGGCGCCGGCCGCCACCACTGCCTTCGCCACCTCGGCGATGTTCGGCACGTTGGGCGAGAGCTTGACGATGACCGGGATGTTGGTCGAGCTTTTCACTCGGCGGGTGACCTGGGCGGCGACGTAGGGGGTGGAGGAGAACAGCTGGCCGAACTCCTCTTCCACGTTAGGGCAGGAGATGTTGGCCTCGATCAGATCGGGTTCGGCCTCGGAGATGTAGCGGGCGACCGTGCCGAAGTCGTAGATGGAGTGGGCGAACACGCTGGCCACGATGGGCACGCGCTCCTCGCCCATCAGTTCGCGCGCGTCACGAATCTCCGCCACCATGGCCTCGACGCCCGGATTGGACAGCCCGACCGCGTTAATGACTCCCGCGCCGTAGTCGACCACCACGGGATTGGGGTGCCCGACGCGCGGCTTCAGGCTGCAGGACTTGGTCACCACCGCCCCGGCCCCGCAGCGGGCTACACGGGCGAGGACCTCGCCGCTGAGCCCGACGATGCCCGAGGCGAGCATGGTCGGGTTGCGCAGGTGCACGCCGCAGATGGCGGTGGAGAGGTCGACTTCTTCGGGAGACATCACCCGTTACCCTTCAGATAGTCTCGCACGGCCTGGGCCAGCTCGCAGGAGACGCTGCCCGCTGCTTCCAGCGCCGCCGTCAGGTCCCGTAGGGTGAAGAGCGAGTGCAGGCGGTAGCCGGCCGACGCAAGTTCCTCTCGGCCACCCTGCTGCCGGTCAATCAGCACGAGCACGTCGTGCACCACCAACCCCTCGGCCTCTAGTTGCGCCACAGCCTCGAGTTTGGCACCGCCCGTAGAGATCAGGTCGTCCACCACCAAGGCCGTCTCTCCCGCGTGGAAGGTGCCCTCCACCGACTTCTTGGAGCCGTGCTGCTTCACTTCCGGGCGTGGGTAGATCAGCGGCCGCTCCATTTCCAGGCTCAGTGCCGTGCCGATGGGCAAGCCCCCCAAGGGTATGGCAGCCACCCGATCGAAGGTCAAGGCCGCGGCCGCCTGGGCTAGATGGCGGCCCGCCTCCTTGAGTAGAGCCGGCGCCGAGGGAAGCAGGCGCAAGTCGACATAAATGGGCGAAAGGAGGCCGGACTTGAGGCGGAACTCGCCGAACTGGACAGCGCCGATGCGGTGCAGTCCCTCGATTAGGCTCTGGTACTGGTTAGGCACTGGCGCCTCCTCGAAGGGCACGAATCTGGTCCCGCAAGTCCATGGCCGCTTCTCGGGCCGCCTGGGCGAACCCCGTTCCATCGGCGGCGAAGATGATCCCGCGCGAGGAGTTGATGACGGCAGGATCTCCGGCCGACGTGGCTCCCCACTGGAGTGCCGCCTTGAGGTCGCCGCCCTGGGCGCCCACTCCCGGCACCAAGAAGGGGAGGTCGGCGGTGACGTTGCGCACCGCCTGTAGCTGGTGTGATCGCGTGGCGCCCACCACCAGCCCGACGTTACCCTCCTTGTTCCATTCCTGCGCCGCCTCAACCACCGTAATCCAGAGGGCGTAGTGGTCCTGAAGGCGCGATGCCCCCGGGTTGGAGGTGCGGGCCAGGACGTACACGCCTTTGTCCGAGTAGGCGGCGAAGGGCTCGACGGCGTCGTCTCCCACGAATGGGGATACCGTGACGGCGTCGAAGCCCCAGACATCGAAGGCGGCCCGGGCATAGGCGGCGGCGGTGCTGCCTATGTCGCCGAACTTGCCGTCCAGGATGACGGGTATGTCGGCCGGGATAGCCTGGCGCAGCCTCTCCAGCGTGCGTACCCCCGCAGAGCCCTCGGCGAGGAAGAACCCCAGGTTCGGCTTGTAGCAGCAGGCTACGTCGGCGGTCGCTTCCACAATCTCGGTCAGGAAGCGGAGCATCCCATCTTCGGAGTCGCGGAGATGGGCGGGCAGGCGATCGCGTACCGGATCAAGCCCGACGCACACCCAACTGTCGATCCGACCGGCCCTGTCTCGCAGTCGTCGGAAGTAGCTCATGGGTTCCCCCTACACGGTGCCGAGAACGAGGGCGAGGAGTGCCATGCGCACATAGACGCCATTGCGGGCCTGACGGAAGTAGGCGGCCTGAGGGAGGGAGTCAACCTGGTGGGAGATCTCGTCCACACGCGGAAGCGGGTGCATCACGATGGCGTCGTGAGCCGAGCGCGACAGCAAGTCCGGCGAGATCTGGAACACACCGCGGAACCGGTCGTAGTCGGCCGGCGAGGGGAAGCGCTCTCGCTGAATGCGAGTGACATAGAGGACGTCCGCCTCGCGCATGGCGTCCTCGATGGATTCAGTTTCGCGGTAGTGCACGCCATGCTCGCTGAGGCGCTCCCGTATGCGCTCCGGCATGCGCAGTTCGCTGGGCGAAACGA
>JAAYAV010000140.1 GCA_012719195.1 Anaerolineae bacterium
CCTCGCTGCCCCAGTCCAGGTCCTCCTTGAGCAGGAAGCAGCCGCCGCCGCGGAAGCGTCCGCCGGCGTCCAGGTGGGCGGCGAAGGCGCGCCGCATCCCCGTGTCCCGCGGCAGGCGGGCGCGGTCCACGTCGGAGACGGTGCCGTCCATCTCCGCGAAGCCATATCCGAAGACGCGCCGGATCACCCCGCCACCGTGGGGGATGGGGAAGAGGTACACCTCGCGCTGGAAGCGCACCAGGTTGGATGTAGGTGGCAGGAGTTCGGCGAATAGGGTGTCCAAGATCCAGGAGTGGCAGGCGAAGCCGACGAACTGTCTGTCGGGGAAGTGGCGAGGGAAGAACTCGAGGGCCCGGCGGAGAGACTCCCCGCACTGGTCGTAGTCCATGGGCGCGCCGGCGGGGATGTGGATGTCCAGGCAGGGCGAGTTGGGCCCCATGACCGGTACCCACTCCCGCCGCGGTAGCGTCACCGGGTCGCGCAGGACATAGCCTTCGGGCGAGACCGGGTTGCCGGTGACAGAGTCGTCGTCCACCTCCAGCATGCTCGTCCAGGCCCCCTGGCGGTCGAAGATGCCCGCGGAGCCATCGCGCTGGCCGTCGGCGCGGTAAGGGAGGCCGGGATCCGACAGGGCAACGACGGCGCCCGTTACCCGGTTCCGGTAGGCGTGGAAGGGGCTGCGGAAGTTGGAGGGGATGAACTGGAGGCGACCAAGCCGGTAGAGATCGCCCCACCAGGTGAGCAGCAGCCACCCCAGGATGCCGTTGCCGACGCCCCAGGTGCCGTGCTCGCAGAGGTAGTCCTCGGTGTGTAGGTTGATGTCCAGGTCGGTGACGGATTCGCGCGTCACCGACTCCGGTACGCCGCGGGAGCGGTGCACGGCTCGCATTTGGGGCGTGCCTGAGAGGAGGATCAGCGCGTTGAACATGCCCGCCTGATCTCCCAGTGCGTCGGTCAGAAGCGGCAGCTGGTTGGTGCGCGGGCGCTGATCGACGGGGCCGAAGAGGCGGGAGTGGTACCACCAGGCCAGGGCGCTCAGGGCCCTGTCGGACCGGATGCGCGCCGCTGTCGTCAACGCCTGGTCGGTGATCTCGCCAGAGAGGCCGGCATCTGCGGTTACGCCGCGAACGAAGTCGGGCTCCAGGAAGGGGACCGGGTCCGGTCGCACGGCGGCGATGCGGTCCCATCCCCGAGCGAGGACGGCCTCGTGGTCGGCCAGGTGCACGGCTCCGATGACCTCGGCAAGTGTCATAGGCGCACCGCCGGGCGCACCGTCCAGGTCTGCAAGTGCGTGTGGGTCACGATGGTGCCCTCCTGAAAGTCGTCCGGTAGCTCGGAGGAGCGTACCCGGACGTTGGCATAGATGGCGGCCTGGCAGAGGGGATAGGCGGGGGTGGGCCGGACGATCACGGACGCGCCCGTTTCCGGCGCCGCGACGGCCGCGGCTCCAGAGGGCGCGGGCCTTGTGGCCCACCACGGCGAACGAAGCGCGAATCCCCAGGCGGGAGAGCAACTGAGCGATGGCGTGCAGGACGTCGTCCTCCTCCGGGGTGACGAAGTCCTCGGTGTCGAAGGAGAAGACGAACTCGGCAATGGGCGGCTCCCGGGTAGCGTTACGGGGGCCATGTTAGGGCCGCCGGCAGGCCACGCCAAGCCCTCAGGGCACCTGACCGAGGAAGTGGGTAGCGCTCCAGCCGAGCAGGGCTGCCGCGGCCAGGGAGGAAGCGGCGGCGGCAACCGTGGCTGCAGCGGTGCTGGCCGCCGCCAGGCGCAGGTAGAGGCCCAGAGGAGGCAGCAGGGCCACTACCACCAAGACCAGTGCCAGGCTGCTGACGCCGGGTATCACCCCGGCCAGCAGGGAGGACGACCGCACCCGGCGCAGCACGTCCAGCGCAGCCGCGCCGGAGGCGATGGCGGCGCCGCCCGGCAGCATCGCCGCGGCCACGACGGCCACGGGATCGCCGGAGGTCAGGCCCAGCAGCAGCGCGGGAGTGGTCGCGAGCAGAACCAGAGTGGCGGGGACGGCGATGGCGGCGAGCAGGAGGCGTGCCTGGGCGAAGGGCAGTCCCCGTAACACCCACCAGCGGCTTAGGTCCTGCCGCAGGGGGCCGGCGCAGGCTTGGACGCTGAAGTAGGCCCACATGAGGCCGGACCAGAGCCGGGCGCCCGGGTCGGGCACAAGCACCAGGCCCAGGGCAGCGGTGCCGGGCAGGAGCCAGGTGAAGGCAGAGGTGAAGGTCAGGCCGCGGAGGGTCTGAACCGCCCGCTTCCAGACGAGCGACCAGGCCCCGGCGCGGGCGGGTAAGCGAGCGGGGGACCGGCCGGAGCCCAGCCGGCGGCGCTTGGTCTGCTCGGCGGCCCACTCGCCGGTACCGGTAAGTTGGGCAATGCGCAACGCCTCGAGGCCACGGGTCTCCTGGGCGGCGCGGCTGAGGCTGAGCGCCCGCGAGGTGGCGGCCAGGAGCAGTAGGGCGGCTGCGGCCAGGACGGTGGCGCCGAGCACGCCCGTCCCCCAGGCGAAGACCCCGAAGGCGCTGCCCAAGGGCAGGGCGAGGGGCAGCGTCAACACTTGCCAGGGAAGCGAGGCCGGGCCGGGGCCTAAGAGAAGAGCGAACAGGAGTACGCCGATGCCCACGGGAAGCAGGCGGAGGCCCCGCACCTCGCGGTCTCCCTGGAGCCGGTAGACGCCCAGGCACCAGGCCAGCGCCACGAGCCCCAGGTGGAGCGGCACGACGGGGACCAGGGCGCGGAAGCCGGCCAGCAAATAGCGGGGCAGGTCGTTGACGGTGATGCCGGCGCCCAGGGCGATCTCCACCTGGGCGTAGCCGAGAATGGCAGCGGCGGCCCAGATCGGGAGGGCGGCGATAGGCCACCCCGTCACCAGCCAGACGAGGGCCACCTGAGCGCGAGGAACGGGCGTCTGGCAGAGCAACTGGCCGTCGGCGTCCGAGAACAGCAGCGGGCTGCGCTTGGCCGCGTTCCAGGCGGCCACCAGGGCCCAGCCAAGCAGTCCAACCAAGGCCAGGAGAGAGGCGGCGCGGTCGGGAGGCAGGGGCAGGAGGACAAGGAGATTGGCGCCCAGCCCGGCCAGCAGGGTGAGCAGGGCGAAGGCCCAGAGAGCGAAGAAGGCAAGCACGTACCCCAGGTAGAGCCGGTCGTTAAGGGTGCGGGGGCGCTCGTCGAGCCCGGCGATGAGCAACCAGAAGCGCAGACTAGCCGCCACCGCGCGCGATCGGACCAGCCAGACGGCGCTCAGCTCAGGGGAGGGCAAGCCGGCCCTCCCGCATGGTCCAGACCTCGGCGCCCAAACGGTCGGTGAGGGCGGGGTTGTGGGTGCTCAGCAATACGGCCCCTCCGTCATCGGCGATGTGACGCAGACGGTCGCAGAGCAACTCGGTGCTCTCCGGGTCCAGGCCGGAGGTGGGCTCGTCCAGGATGAGGACGCGGAAGGGGCGGATGAGGGCCAGCGCCAGAGCCAGCTTCAGGCGCATGCCGCGGGAGTAGGCCTGGGGAAAGAGGTCACGCGCTTCCCAGAGCTCCAGCGAGCGGAGCAACGCCTCGGCTCGAGCGGCGAAGCCGTCCTCGACATCGTGGGCCAGGGCGATGAAGTGCAGGTGCTCCCAGGCGGTGAGTTCATCGTAGAAGACGGGCACGTCGGGCACGAAGGCCAGGCCCCGGCGCGCTTCCGGTTCGTCCCGGTAGAGGTCGTGGCCGAGGACGGAGATCCGTCCCTTGCTGGGGCGGAGCAGGCCGGCCAGGCAGAGCAGGAGCGTCGTCTTGCCGGAGCCGTTGGATCCCAGAAGGGTCACCAGTTGGCCCGGATGGAGTTCCAGGCTGGTTTCCTTGAGGGCGAGAAAGGAGCCATAGGCGCGGCTGATGCCGTCGGCAAGCAGAAGCTGGGGTAGCTCAGTCATGGCGGTGTGCGCCTCCGGATGGCCGCCACTATAGCCTGCCGGGAGCAGGAGCGCCACGACGCTGGCCGATGGCCGGGCGCTGGTGGCGGTTGAGCGCAGCGGGGAGTACCTGGCCACTGCCGAAGTCTACGACCCCGCCAGGGGCACCTGGGCCGATACCGGCGCCGTGCACGAAGCGCGGGGCTGGCACACCGACACCTTACTGCCCAGCGGCAAAGCGCCGGTCAGCGGCGGCTTGAGCGGCAGCGGCTGGCTAACCAGCACCGAGCTGAACGGCCCGGCCAGCGAGTCATGGAACCGCACTGGCAGCCTGACGACCACGCGCGCCAGCCACACCGCCACGCGACTGGAGGACGGGCCGGTGCTGTCGGCCGGAGGGTGGGACGGGTCCGCCGTCCGCGCCATGGTCGAGGCGTACAGCCCAGCTACGGGCACGTAGTCACCGGCAGCGACGATGAATCGGGCACGGTACGACCACAGCGCCGCCTGGCTCAGCGATGGCCGGGTGCTGGTGGTTGGCGGGAGATCTGGCGAAGGCCTACTCGACAGCGTCGAGTTCTACGGACCGGCCACGCCGCGGGTGTGTCTTCCCCAGGTTGCCGTGCGCCACTAGGCGGCGGGCGCGGGGCCAGCCCCGGCCTGGCCCAGAAGGCCGGAGAAGGTCCGCAGGTGCTTCTCCTCGTCAGCTAAGATGCGGCGGAACATGGATTCCGTCACCCTGTCGCCCTCCTGGGCGGCAGCCTCGACGATCTGGCGGTAGAGGGCGACGGCACTCCGTTCCTCCGCCTGGTCGATGCGCAGCATGTCGGTGGGCGTGTGGCCCAGGGTAATGGGCGCGGGCTGAGTGGTCGGCTCGGCCCCCAGTTGGCTCACCCTCTCGGCCATGGCCTCGGCGTGCCGCATCTCGGTGATGGCGATCTTCCTGAGGGTCGTGCCGGGAAGCCAGATGGAGGAGTGGCTGCCGACGAACTTCGACTGCCGGGCGGCCAGGGCATCCGCTTGCATCTGGACGGACACTGCCGTGCCGAGGCTGTGCTGGAACATATACTGGATGGAGACCTGCAGTTCCCGGGCGATGGCCTGGTTGATCAGGTCGATCAGGCTGGGCGCCGAAGCCTTGCTGTCCATCTTGCTGCCCTCCGTTCGTCTGGCGATAGCTGCGCAGCCAATGGGGCCCGGCCGAGGGCGCGGTGCTGGCGCTAGGTAGCGTCTCCTACGGGCAGACGTCAGCGAAGAGGCCGTAGGCCTCGTCGAAGACCATGACACACGTAGCAGTTGCCGCCGGAGCGTCCACCGGGCCGCCCTTGAGCTGGGTGAGGGCAATGCGTAAGGTGAACTCGTCGTCGCTGCTCACCGAGTGAGTGGCCCCTTCGACGGCGGAGTTGTGCACGAGCACGGTGTAGCTCCCACCGGCGGCGGAGTTGGCGATGCCGTAGCTGTTGCCGCCCCCACTGCCCACCAGCGTAGAGGCGTGGATCAGGGCGCTCGCCGTGCTGTTGCGCAATCCGATGGCGTTAGCGGACGCGCCGGTGCCAGTCGCCGTGCAGCCGCTGAGCACGATGCCCGCCCCGCCGGCGTTGAGGATACCGGCTGCGGTGACCCCGCCCTGGGCAACCATATTGACATCGGTGAGTAAGCCCGCGCCGTCCATGTTGGCCAGAGCAACGTTGGCGGTCGCGCCGCCCTTGGCAGTGGCGAGAACGTCGGAGACGCGGTAGGAGGTGGCATTGCTGAAGAGAGCGATGGCGACAGCGGCCGTCGCCCCGGTGTTCTCTACCTTGCAGGAGCGCAGTTCCGTGTTGGCGGCCAGGTTGACAGTGCCCTGATCCGGGTTCGCGAAGCCCCCATACGAGATCGTGGTCATCCAACGGCCGGCGCCCTGCAGGTCAACGTAGGGCTTCATAGTGACCTGCTCGTTGTAGATGCCCGGGGCCACCCACACTAGGAAGGGA
>JAAYAV010000141.1 GCA_012719195.1 Anaerolineae bacterium
CTTTCGTCGGCGGCCTGGGAGAGCCTGCCTCTGCTGCCCTACCTGCAGTTCCCCTGGCGGCTGCAGGCGGTCCTCACCCTCTCGACGGCAGTGCTGGCGGCGGCGAACGTTCTCTGGCTCACCGCTGAGCGTCCCCGGGAGCTTCTCGTGGCCCTGGCGAGCAGCGCAGTAGTCGTAGCAGGGTTGGCCGGGCTGGCCCTGGAGCCGGCGCGAATGCCCGGGCACGAGGAGCCCCTTCGGGAGGCTGATGTCTCCCAGCAGGGTCTGGTCGAGTACGATTTCCAGACGGCGCTCTGGCTGCGCGAGCACGGCGGTGAGTGGCTGCTGGAGTACCTCCCGCGCTGGGCCCTGGCGCACCGGTCTGACTTCTTCCTCCCCGCCCCGGCAGCCGAGCAGCCCCCGGCCCAACTCGCCGTGGAGCGAGTCACCGTTCACTCCCACCGCCCCCTCGCCGAGGACCTGACAGTCATACTTGGTTCGCCCGGGCCGCTGGTGTGGCACCGCTTCTACTTCCCCGGCTGGCGCGTTACGGTGGATGGCCGGGCAGCAGAGGCGCGGCCGGAGGGCCCCCTCGGTTTGCTGGCCGTAGACCTCCCGGCGGGCGAGCATCGCGTGCAGCTCAGATACGGCCTCACCTCGGCGGCCACCGTGGGCGCACTGCTCAGCCTGCTTGGGCTGGCAGTCACGGTCGGATTGGCGGCAGTAGCCCGGTCACGGCTGCCATGGCCGCTGCTGGGGGTGGCGGCCTTGGGCCTGGCTCTGGTGGCCGGGCGGGCTCACGCCTACCCAACCACTCAGAACTCGTCTGCCATTGACGCGACGCTGGGCGAGTCGTTGCGTCTCGTCGCCTACCAGGCCGAGCAGCAGGGCGCGCAGCTTGAGGTGACCCTCTACTGGCTCGCCCTCCAGAGTCCCGACCAGGACTACCGCGTCTTCGTCCACGCCGTCGGAGACGACGGCGAGATGCTGGCGCAGCACGACGGCCAGCCCGGGCTCGAGTTCAGCCCTACCACCCGCTGGGTGGCGGGCGAGTTGATGGTTGATCGCCACTACCTGGCCCTCCCGCCCGGTCCGGTCACGCTCTATGCCGGCATGTACACCCTGCCCGAAGTGACAAACCTGCCGGTGCGTCAGGACGGCCACGAGGTGCCCGATGGGCGCGTCCTTGTGGGTCGCTGGAGCGCGCCGTGAGCCGTCGCTACCGCCTGGCGGCACTCGTGTTCGTCGTCTTGGGCTGGGGACTACGGCTGCGGAATCTGGGGGGACCGGAGCTCTGGTTTGATGAGGCCGCCTCCCACTTCATCGCCGCCCGCCCTCCGGCAGACATCCTCAGCTACGTGGCCTCTGCTCCGTTCGAGCATCCGCCGCTCTACTACCTGCTCCTAAACGTCGCCATGCGCTTCCTTGGAGAGACCGAGTGGGCCCTGCGATTCCCCTCCGTCCTGCTGGGCGTAGTCCTGCTGACTGGGCTCTGGCGCGCCGGGACCTCGCTCGCGGGGCTGCCGCTCGGGCTCGCGGTAGTGTCCTTTGCCGCCGTCTCGCCTTTCCTCATCACCTACGCCCAGGAAGCGAGGATGTACGCCCTCCTCCAGTGCCTGGGGCTCCTCAGCACAGCCTTGCTGCATCGCGCGCTTCTGCGGCCGGGGTGGACGGGCTGGCTGCCATACGGCCTCACCATGGCCCTCGGCCTGGCCACCCACTACTTCTTCGCCTTCCTGCTTCCGGCGCACGCTCTCATGGCGGTGGTGCTGGAACCTGTGCCGGCCCGTAGCGCCCTTCGGCGCGTGGCCCTGGCCGGGGCCGCGTTAGTCGCCGCTGGAGCGCTGGCCATCGTGCTCCTGCCCGGTCCCCGCGCCGCCGCCGAGCAGATGCTCCGCGAGTCCCTTTGGGGCAAGTCGCCGGAAGCCGTCGGCCGGCTACTGCTCGACTGGGCCTACGGCGGCGCCATCATCACTGATCGCCCCTCCTGGGCGCAGCCACTCTCGGCCCTGGCGCTGCTCCTGCCCCTGGTGGGCCTGGCAGCGGCCGTTCTCACCCGGCGCACGCGTGCGGGGATGGGCCTGTGGATCCTTGTGCCGACCGCCATCGCCATCGCCATCCCCTACGGAGGCCTGGTCCTGCGGCACTTCTCCTACGTTGCGCCTGCTCTCTGCCTGCTCGCCGGAGCGGGGCTGCTGGCGCTGGGGCGCCGATCCCGAGCCTTAGGGGTGTTGGGGATCGCCGTAGTCGCCGCCACGGCCCTGCCCGGCCTGGTCTGGCTCGGCGCGAGCGAGAAGGGACACTATCGCGACGCCATGGCCCATCTGAGCCAGCGCCACCGGCCCGACGACGTCCTGCTGCTGGGCAACCCCCACCAGTGGGTGCCATTCACCTACTACAACCGATCTGGGCTGGAGAGCCTCTCCGTGGGCGATGGCCGGCCCCTGCCGGTCACCGAGGTGGAGGGCGCCGGGCGCGTGTGGCTACTGGAGTGGGAGACATGGGCCGTGCCTGACATCGGTCAGGTCCGGCAGGGGCTGAGTGAGCACGCGGCCGAGGCCTACCGGCTCGAGCTGTCCCAGGATGTGCGCCTCACGCTGCTCTACCGTCTTCCTGCCGGGGGGGCCGAGCGCGTCGCGCCGTGGTCCTGGTCGGAACGGTACGCCGTCGGCGAAGCCTGGGCCTGGACCGGCTCACTGGTGCCAGGAGACGCCGTCCTGGCGCGCATCTGCTGGCACGCCCAGCCGCCCGCTGCTGACACCGCGGTGTTGGTGCTCCGTCTCAGCGACGCTGACGGCCGCGTCTGGGCGGAGTCTACCCAGCCGGCCGGGACCAACCGTCGGTCCGCGGACGCTCGCTGTACCGACCATGCCCTGAGCATTCCCGGCGGCACTCCTCCCGGCGGATACCGGGCCGAACTGGGCCTGGTGGAACTGCCCGGAGGCGCCCAGGTGGCCGCAACCGCCGCCGACGGCACCGCGCTGGGGCCCTGGGTGTCGCTGGGCGAGTTCGACGTCGCGGCGGCACCCTACCCTCCTCCCCCGATCATCGCCGGTACCGGCGGCGAGTTGGCCGGGGGGTTACGGCTGCTGGGATCGGAGACCGATAGGTCGAGCCTGAGCGCCGGCTCAGACTGGGACGGGATCGTCCAGGTGACCACCGAGGCGGCTGGAGCGCCGGCCGCACTGCCGGTGCGCCTGGTGGGCGCCGGCAGGGAGACAGCGCTGGGCACCTGGTCCCCAGCCAGCGGGGCGACCGGGAGCGAGGTTCTCCGGTGCCCCCTCACCGTCCGCCTGCCCGCCGATCTGCCTGCCGGCGAGTACCGGCTCGAGGTGGGCGGCAGGGTTCTGAGCGGGCTACAAGCACTGGCGGCCCGGCTGGGCATTTCCGGCGCCGGCTGGGCGACGGTGGACACCTTCTCCGTCACGGCTCGTACTCTCAACCGCGTAGGAGGGACTCCGCGCTCGGACTTAGGTGTGACCTTCGGTGGCTCCGTAGGACTCTACGGGCTCAACCAGCAGCTTGACGGCGAGCATCTGCGCCTCACCCTGTACTGGGAAGCGCTCGCTCCCGTAGGCGAGTCCTACAAGGCCTTTGTGCATCTGGCCCGCCCCGGCGAGGACGAGCCGGTGGCCCAGGACGACCGACCACCCGCCAACGTGCCCACCGGCGAGTGGCTCGTGGGCGAGACGTTCACCTCGGAGCACGTCCTCGCTCTGCCAGGGGAAGGAGAGAGCCTTCGTCTACGGGTCGGCTTGTACAGCGAGCGGACCATGGAGCGTCTGGCCGCGTCTGGTCCGGGGACGGCGGTGGATCACGTCGAGTTGCTGGTCGAGCCGGGCGGCCTCATTGTGATCCCGTGACAAGCAGTTCTCCCAGCTCGACGAACTCGCCTGACGGCGTCCCGTCCACAGTCACGGGCCACCACGAGTCCTCGCCCAACGTCTGTACCCCTGCCTCCAGGCGGTAGCGTCCCGGCGCGACCTCGTCCGGTAGCGGGATGGCTCGCGCGCCCGTGACGACAACCCCGGCGGGCCAGCAGTCCGGCGCGTAGGCCCCGCCGTCGGGCACGCCGCGCCGCCATGACACTAAGTTGCCCTGTCCGTCCAGCACGCGCACGGTGAGCCAGGAGGTGGCGGGCAGCGGTCGTAGTGACCGCCACCAGGCCCACAATCGCGGAGGATCCCCCGCCTCTCCACCATCGTCAATGCGCCAGCCCACCAGTTCGAGCCGTTCATCGAAGACCACAGTGGCCGAGGACCTCGCGGTAGGATCGTCGCCCATCCTGGTCAGGGGAAACACCGGGTTTATGCCCTCGGCAAGACCGTAGACGTTCACCACAAGCATCGTCGCTGTCAGCAGCGGCGTTGCCGCGTCGCGCCAGCGACGGCCCATCCCCAGGGCCGCCCCAGAGCCAATGAGCGGCACGAGAGCCGCCGCCGCCGGGTAGAGCAGACGGGCCTGGTCGGTGCCCATCACCGCCATCGCCCAGCGCACCCAGGAGACGAAGAACCCGAGCGCCCATAGCAGCAGCACCGGAGTGCTGGTGCGCAGCGCTGGGCTGCCTGCTCGCGCCCACCCGCGCAGGGCGAGAGCCAGCACCAGGACAGTGGCCGCCAGCGACACCACGTAGAACCACGACGGCAGTCCCATCCCGACGTACGAGAGCCAGTAGGAGCGATACAAGCCGGTTAGGTCGGACAGCCAGGCGACCGCTCCCTCGCGCACCGCGTTCGTGCCCTCCACGAGTTCCCACGCCAGCGGGTGCCCGTAGCGGATGGTGTTCAGCGCGAACCAGGGCCCGCTGACGATGCCGGCACCGGCTCCGAGGGCGATCAGGTCCATCACCGACTCTCGGACCCGGGGCCAGGCCCGCCTTCCGCGCCGGCCGGCCCATATCGCGGCCGCCAGACCAAGCCCGGCGGCCAGGAGGCTCACCTTCGCCAGGATCGCCAGCCCCCAGATCACGCCGATGGCCAGCAGCCGGCGGCGGCGGGCCGGCCGGCGCACCAGGCCGACGCTCCGGTAGACCAGCAGGGAGCCGAGGGCAACTGCCAGGCTGTCGTTGGTGGCGGCCCCATGCACCAGGGAGAACTGGGGCATCAGGGCCAGCCCCGCAACGGCGATGACTCCCGCTGCCGGCGAGCCACCACTGAGTAGCATGGCCGTCTGGAAGCAGGCAAAGGCGGTGACCGCCGCCAGCACGGCCGAGAGGGCGCGCATTAGGTGCCACCCGGCCGCCCAGCCCGCATAGGGAAAGCGCTCGGCGGCAGTGTGCACGAGCAAGAATGAGGGGCCGCCTGGCTCCAGGGTGAAGTCGGCGTTGGCCAGAAGCGGCAATTGCTCCACATCACCCAGGCCCACCAGCGGGGCCGCCAAGGCATAGAGCAGCGGCGGCTGAAAGGCCTCATGCTCCTCCTCGGCGCGGGGCAGGCGCTGCTCCGCCGCCAGGATGCGGGCGTAGTTGTAGTGGCCCGGTTCGTCAGGAGCCTCGCCCAGCGGCACCACCAGCCCATAGACCAGCGCGCAGGCGAGAGTCAGGGCAACCATCCCCTTTCGCAGCCAGACCTCCTGGAAGCCGATCACGGGAGCACCTCGACATACCCGAGGAGGGCTCGCTGGTTCCCCTCTTGCTCACCCTCACTCACGGCAAGATTACTCACCTCGGGCCAGCGGTAGAGGCCCACATAGACAGCGTAGCGGCCGGGCTCGCTGCCCTCCGGGATGCCGAGCCGTCGCCGATCAAGTACGACCTCACCCCCGACCATGCGCGTGGTGCGCGTGTAGCCCCCCACCAGGTCGCCATCGCTCTGAGAACGTACCTCACCCAATGGCGACTCCAGGTGCGCGAACACCTTGTAGTTCTCCTGCGGGGTCGCCCGCGCCAGCCAGTAGAGATCCAGGGTCACCTCGTCCCCCGCACGCCGGGTCGCCTCGCTCTGCCACCCGACCAGTGCCACGTCGCGCTCAAAGGGCACCCAGGCCGGCTGTACCGCGGACTCCCGGGCGCCGCAGCCGGTGGCCCAGTAGGTTGCCACCAGGGCCGCCAAGGCCAACGGCAGTGCCCAGCGACGGCGACCTCGCGCCGCCACGAGGACAAGCCCTGCCGCCACCAGGCCCGAGAGCAGACCGCCCCCGCGCGCCGCCGCGCTGGCCCCGACGCTCCAGCGGACGGCGTGGCTGCCCGCCGGCACCGCGGCTGACGCCAGACCAAGATCGGTGTAGGGCTCGCTGCCGACAGCGACCCCATCGACGGTGACACTTTGGCCAGGGTAGTGAAATGAGTGCCACGACAGCCGGACGGGCGAAGGCACGGAAACGTCGAGGCTGACTGAGTAGAGGCCGGCACCGGTGACCCTCACTCGCGCGTCATCCGGCAGGCGCACCAGAGGAGGCCGGTCTGACTCGACCGGATCCCAGGGCATGGCCGAGCGGTCCACAGTCACCCACACGGGCACGTATTCGGCCGTCCAGGTGGCCCCTACCTGGCCGATGGCGGCATCATGGTCCCACATCTGCTGCGCCCAGTGCTGCTCCGAAGCTGCCACCGTCGACCCGGGCAGATGCCAGAGAGAGGCGACCGCCAACACGACAGCGAGCGCGACGCACGTCAGGCCACCTACGCCCGGCCGCCACCGGAGCAGCCCGTCCACACCGGCGCCCAAGAGGACGGCCCAGGCCAGGGCGAAGGGTCCCATCAATCGCCAGGGGAACTGCAGGAACCCCAGCAGCGGCACGGCCTCCCACACCAAAGCCGTTGCCGTCCACTGCAGCGCCAGGCAGATCAGCCCTACCACACCCCAGTGCACCAAGCGCGCGCGGCCACCGGCACCTCGCGGCCGCGCCACGACTAGTGCCAGTGCGGCGAGTAGGCCCAGACCGATGGTCACAAGCCCAAGGGGATACTCGTGCGCCACGCCTTGCTGAGGGTAGTACCGGTAGAGCAGGGTTGGTGATGCGATCTGCAACAGGGGAACCAGGAAGCGCTGCCAGGCATCGGTGGAGAAAGTCTGCCCCAGGCCGACCAGACGCACCTCGGTGAGAACCGGCAGCCAGTAGAAGGCGGTCAGCAGCGTGCCCGCGACCGGAGCAGCCAGGGTGATGGCCAGCCGTCGAGTGCGTCTCCAGCCACAGACCAGCAGGTAGGCGGCCAACAGGGGCACAGCGAGGAAGGCAGACAGGTGGTGGGTCAGAACGAGCGCGGCCCATACCAGAGCCAGCCTCGTCCAGTCGGCGCGCGTGCCTCGCTCCAACGCTCGCTCGCCCACCAGGAGCAGTAGCGGCAGCAGGGCCAGCCCCCAGTGCTCGGCCAGCGCTCCCCGGACGTAGACATTGGCCAGCCGGTAGGGGAAGAGAACGTAGGCCGCCCCCACGAGAGCGGCCGGCGAACCGTGCATCCATCGCCGCGCCAGGCCGTAGGCGCCTGCCCCGGCCGTTGCGAAGCCCATGAACCACGACAGCTTCAGGGCCGCCTCTGCCCCCAGGCCGACCAGGTGGCCGGACAAGGCTTGGTAGTAGGCAGCCGCCCCGTAGAAGGTGAACACGGGCTGCCCGTAACCAAACGCGAACTGGGGAAGCCAGCGGGGGAAGCAGCACCCCTGTCCTACCGCCTCATCCAGAGCCATCATCCGGAAGAAGTGGAAGAGGCCGTCGTGGGTGTCCGGCAGACCGGCGCGCAGGAGGCCGCCGGAGGCAGCTACCGCCGCCGCCAGCACCAGCAGCAATGGCCGCTGCGAGGCGCCAACTCTAGGCAGAACATCCTCCCTCGACACGCAATCGCGTTTCCCTAGGGCTCGGACCAGGATACCGACGTGAGGATAGTGCAATCCGGGTGGCCGGTCAGAAGTGGTTCTACCGCCCCGGGGACGACCCGGACCACAAACGGCGAGAGACCCTGGCACGCGAGGGTGAAGTCTGCCGCCGACGCGCCTGCCCGGCCCCAGACCTCGCAGTCGGAGCAGCGCTGGCGCCGCGTCTGTCCGTGCGCCCCCTCGCCCGCAGGCCCCCAGGCCCCCTCGAGCCAGGCATAGGGACGGTCAGAGGACGGCGGCTGGACCTCATAGACGGTTAGCCGCTGGTCGGAATGTACCGGTTCCAGGCTGCCCAGCAACCGGTCGGCCAAGGTCTCCGTGGCGGTGCGCTCCTCCGCGCCCGGCATCTGGTAGGCATCCAGCACCACATATTGGAGGCCCAGATCCTCCGCAATGGTAGCAAAGGTGTCACGGTCAGGGAAGGCCAACACATCATCCCCCAGCTGGCGCAGCTGCTGCAGACCGGGGTAGCTCTCAACCGGGGACCAGGGATTGCGGCGCGACGTGTAGCCCGAGACCAGCGGGCGCCCGTGCGCAGTCTGGTGAAGCAGGTACTGGGGTCGGTCCCAGCTAACGGGCAGGTTGAGAACGGCCCCAGAGCCTCTGTCCGACAGGCGGGAGTACCAGGCGGGCGTGTCCGGCGCGCTCATGGGATAGGGAGCGGGCAGGAACTCCAGAAGGACCAAGCCACTGGCCATGAGCGGCGCCAGCCACCACCGACGCCCCAGGATAGGGATCAGCGCTCTCAGCCCCAGGGCGGCCAGCACCGCCACAGACAGACTCGCCATCACGGCGTAGCGACCAACGGAACGGGCGATGGCGAGGAAGGGGATCCAGCGGTACAGCGCCAGGACGGGCAGCACGAGTGGACGATCGCCGATGTGAGCCACCTCGCCGGCCACGTGTAGAACCGGGCCGAGGGACAGCGTCACGAAGACCAGGCCCGCCCACACGAACGGGCGGGAACGGGGTCCACCACGCCACCAGCCGGCAGCCGCCAACAGCAAGGGCACGATCCCGAGCGATAGCATCCTCTCCGAGGTGCTGCTCGTGAAGCCGTCCGCCACCACAGCAACTGCGTCGCCCCAGAGCGGATGCATCTCCTGAGGCAGCACCAGCCCGAGAAGGTCGGCACTGAGGCTCACGATGTGCGCCTCGCCTGTGAGCATGAAGTCGGCTCGGCTTGCCTGCAGCGCCATGGGCAGCAGAAGCGGGCTCAGCAGCGCCACTGCCGCTAACAGGACGGTCGCCGGGATCGCCACCAGAGCGAGCCTTCGCCTCGCCCCGCAAGCACAGCCAGCGAACCACAGCGCCCACACCGCCGTCAGGAAGGTCAAATACACCAGGTTGTACCAGTCGGTGAGGGATGCCAGAAGCAGGAACAGCAGAGCCACAACAGCGACACGCCGGATGCGGCGCCCAGCACTGATCACCTCGAGCAGACGATGCAGGGCCAGGGCGTAGAGCGGCAACCACTGGAGAGCGAACACCTGCATATGACCGAGCAGGTGGGCGAAGTGGAACGGGCTGTAGGCGTAGACTGCCCCGGCCACCAAGGCCGCCGCCCGCGCCGGCGCTGAGCGCTGCCCCAGGACCCGCAGCGCCAGCAGATACGCCCCGAGCCCACCGAGAGCGAAGCTGAGAAGGACCACCAGATTGTAGCCCGGAATCACCCCCGCGAGCTCCTGCACCGGCAGCGACAGCACGCCGTTGGGCAGGTTGAGCGTATGGAAGAGCAGGCTCACCCCTCGCGGGTAGTCCAGCATGTCGGTGTGCCAGAGCTGCCCTCCCGGCTCCAGGAGCGCGCGCCGCACCCACCAAAGGTTCCATAGGTTCTGCCAGCCGTCGAAGCCGTCTCCCGGAATGGCGTCCGCCAGGTGCAGCGGTAGCGGCCAGGCCAGCAGAAGGCCGCCGAGACCGTAGATCGCCGCCGCCAGAGCCGAAAGGCGCAGACCGGGCCTCAGTCTCATGGGAGGCCCTATGCCACCAAGAGCTCGCGGAGCAACGAGACAAGCCGGTCCCGCAGTCGGGCCCAAGCCGAGAACCCCCGGCTCACCACGAAGGCCATCGAGGAGCCCAAGAGCGCCCCCGCCAGCACGTCGCTCGGGTAGTGCACGCCGCAGAACACCCGCGCCAGAGCCCAGAGCCCGGCGACGCTAAGTGCCCAGCGGCCCAGCCGGCGATCTCCCAGATAGATGGCCGTGGCCACGGCGAAGGCGAAGGTCGCCGGGTTGCTGGGAAACGACGAGTCCCAAGGCCGGTAGAACAGGAGGCTAACACCGGGGTCGGAATCAAATGGGCGAGGGCGAAAGTAGACCAGATTGACGGCCTTCAGAATCACGTTGGCGAGGAACTGAGCCACGATGGCATTGAGCACCGCGGCCGTGTCGGATTGTCGCTGCGGCGGCGTCGCTCCTCGCACCCACATCCACACCAGCATAAGGGCCAGTGTCGAGGGGGCCAGGTAGTCGTTCACTACCAGGCGGGCCAGCCCGTCCAGCACCGGCCACCGTCCCGCCAGGCCGTTGAGCGCCTGAAACAGGGCTTCATCCAGGCCGGTCACAGTCCTCAACCTCCATGCCGGTTAGCAGATCCTCGAGCCACTGCTCCGCCTCTCCCTCCACCAACGCATAATGGGGGAGCCCCGGAATGACGCGCCACTGCACCCCGGCGTAGTGAGTCCGCTCCTCGAACCCGGGTACGAGGAACAAGCCATCATCGGGACTGCTGAGCACGCGCGCTCTCTTGCCGACGCGCGCCAGCGCCTCGTGTCCGCGCAGCGCCTTCACGAACGCCCGTCGGTCCCAGGAGTGATACCGGCGCCAGGCATCAACCACGTTCATGCTCGACAGGAGCCGGACGCCCTGGACCAGGTTCGCCGTCGTCAGGGCCGGCGCCACCGCCAGAACTCCTTCCACGCGCTCGTCGTCGGCCGCCGACCGCAACGCCAGGTCGGCCGCGGCCCCGGCGCCGACGACAAACGCCCGCCCCTCCTCGCCGCCGTGGGAGGAGATGCACATGGGTACGACGGCCAGAGCATCGGGATAGCTCGGGACCCCCTCGGGGCCCCACTGCACGAGGACGCACGGGAACCCAGAAGCCGTGGCCTTTTTGCAGAGGGGCAGCATGGACGCTTCCGGCAGATCGGGATCGGTCAGGACGATCACCATCCGCCCGTCAGGTCGCGATCCGTCCCAAAGCCGGTAGGTGTAGCCGGCGGCTGGCAGAGCGTACTCACGTGTCTCCCGGGGGATGGCCCCGCCGGAGGGAGGACGGCGACCAGCCAGGCCAGCCAACATTGACACTACCATCGCCGTAAGGACACCGGCGCCAAACACGAGCATCAGCTCACTGCCGGCCAGTCCGGGAGTTAGGAGATCCGGGGAGAAGTGGACGAACCCGGCTGTCGCAAGGAGGGCAACCACAGCCAGCCCCCGCAACGCCACCCGCCTCGGCCAAACCCTACCGCCGATCAGGAGGCCACGCAGGCCCGACACCGAGGCAGCCGCCTGGATGACCGCCAGCGCCATGAGGGCGATGTAGCCGTAGTAGTTCCAGGCAATGTAAGCGGGGTAGAGATAGAACACGGCCGGGATGGTTGCTCTGGGCTAGGACCGGAGCCCGCGCCGAGCGCGGACCGGTCGGCGGGAGGTCATGCCGGCACGATGGCCTGAGCGCCAGTGGCCGAGTTACAGACGATGATCTCGCTCTCGATGCCCGTATCCCGCAAGTAGCGCTCGCTGACCGAGCGCGAGAACTCCTCCACCTTCGCCTCCGCCACCATGGACACCACACACCCTCCCCAGCCGGCTCCGGTTAGGCGCGCTCCCACACTACCGGGCGCCTCGCTCGCCGCCGCAACCATCGCCTCCACCGGCAGGATACTCACCTCGTAGTCATCCCGTACGCTGGAGTGGGCCTCGTCCATGAGGCGACCGAAGGCCTCGACGTCCCCCTTGCGGAGGGCATCGGCGCTATCCCGCACCCGGCGGTTCTCGGTGACCACGTGCCGGCAGCGCTGACGCACGCGATATGGCCGCCCTGAGTCGACCTCGAAGCTCGCCGGCATATCGGCCGCTACCTCGGCGGCAATGCCGGACTCGATCAGATCAGCGCCCAGGATGGACTCGGGAAGTAGCTCCGCAATCAGGGCATCGACTTCAGAACGAGAGAGGCCGAGGTGCTCCTCTGAGACATCACGCAAGTGCCGCACCTGGGTGAGATGCTCCCGGATCATGTAAGCGGCCACTCGACACTCGAACACGCGGGTGTTGAACTCGGAGCGAGTGTTCTCATGGCGCACATTGGTGCTGCATACTACCAGACGGTACCCTGGGGGAAGCGGTATCAGGTCCATGCGGTAGCGGCCCGGGCCTTCCGGCAGGCAGTCCAAGAAGAGGGCGTGTCCGCCCCTACCGAGAACCGACGCGAAGTGGTCCATCACACCGCCGCGCGTGCCCACATACCACTCCGCCTGGCTGGCCAGTTCCGCCAGGTGCTGGTCCGCCGCCGCCACTTCATTGAGGTGGGCGATGGCGAGGGTTGAGACCACCGTGAGAGATGTGGAAGAACTCAGCCCCACTCCCATCGGTGTGCCGTAGGGCTGTGTACCCGTGAACACTGCGTCCATCCCCAGGAGCGGACGCTTCGCCGCCCGGGCCAGCCTCTGGGCCGCGCCGCGGGGGTAGTTGCCCCAGTGCCCTACCGGCCCGCTGGGTACCGACTGGCTGATACGAAACTCAAAGGGCTCGAACCGGCGACCTTCCACGTTCGCGCCCCGGATCAGATCGTCCTCGCGCGGCCGCGCCGCGATCACCACATCGCGGTCGATGGCGGTGGGCATCACGTAGCCGAGGTTGTAGTCGGTGTGCTCTCCGATGAGGTTCACCCGTCCGGGCGCCCGGTAGAAGTGAGTGGGCTCTTCGCCATAGAGGCCCACGAAGTGCCGCGCCGCTTCTGCGTAGCGCTCGCACTGGCGGCTCAGGTAGTCGTCATCATGGACGTATACCCGGGCCAGCAGCGCTCGCAGATCGTCGACACTCACCATACTGCTCCTCCAACTCGTCCCCAACCAGACAGACTAGCATTATAGGTGCCAGAGAACGCGGGTCCAACTGGCCGGGAGGGAAGTCGGTGGGCAGCCCTTGGTAGGCGCCCACCGGTTGCGGCCGATCTCGACGGCACGCAGGCGATAGTTTCGCCGGGAGCGCCTCAGCGGGAGCCCCCGGCTCACTCGCTACATCAGGCCGATTATCCGGCCCTCGGCATCCACATCAACGTCCATGAACACCGGGCGGCTGGGAAGGCCCGGCATCGTGCGCATCTCCCCACAAAGCGGGTAGAGGAAGCCCGCCCCGACCGACGCGCGCACATCGCGGATAGGCAGACGGAAGCCCTTAGGAGCTCCCTTGAGCGACGGGTCATGGGTAAGGGAGAGGTGCGTCTTGGCCATACAGATGGGAAGGCTGTCGTAGCCCAGCTTGGTGAAGGTGGCAACGCGTTTCTCAGCCTCGGCCGAGTAGTCCACTCCGTCCGCACCGTACACCTTGGTGGCAATGGTCTCGATCTTGTCCTTGATCGAGAGGTCTAGCGGATAGAGGAAGCTGAACTCGCTGGGCTTCTCCGCCGCAGCGACGACGGCGCGCGCCAGATCGACGGCCCCCTCGCCACCGTCGGCCCAGTGGGTCGTCTTGACGGCGTCCTCAGCACCGGCCGCCACGGAAGCCTCCCGCACCAGTTCCAACTCAGCGGCAGTGTCATCCGAGAACGCGTTCACAGCCACCACGACCGGCACGCCGAACGCCTTAGCGATGCGGATGTTGGCCTGCAGGTTGGGGAGGCCCTTGCGCAGGAGGTCAAGGTTCTCCTCGCGGTAAGCCTTGTGCAGCGGCCTGCCCGAGACGACTCGTGGGCCACCGCCGTGCATCTTCAGCGCGCGCACCGTGGCCACCAGGACCACGCAATTGGGGATGAGACCGGAGTAACGGCACTTGACGTCGAAGAACTTCTCCATGCCGATGTCGGCCCCGAAGCCCGATTCCGTCACCACGTAATCGGCCAACTTGAGGGCGATCTGGTCGGCCACGATGGACGAATTGCCGTGGGCGATGTTGGCGAAAGGACCGGCGTGGACGAACGCGGCCTGCCCTTCCAGCGTCTGCATCAGGTTGGGCATGAGGGCGTCCTTCATCAGCACCGTCATCGCCCCGGCCACGCCCAGGTCGTCGGCCGTCACCGGCTTGCCCGACTTGCTCGTGCCCACCACGATGCGGCCCAGGCGCTCCCGCAAGTCGGAGACCGACGTAGCCAGCGCCAGGATGGCCATCACTTCGCTGGCCACAGCGATGTCAAAGCCCGATTGCCGCGGCCTGCCGTCCTGCTTCGGGCCCAGGCCCACGATGATGTTCCTCAGAGCGCGGTCGTTTACATCCACGACCCGGTTCCAGGTGATGGAGTAGGGGTCGATATCCAGGCGAGAC
>JAAYAV010000142.1 GCA_012719195.1 Anaerolineae bacterium
CCCTGACCCCTTCGCCACGCCGCTCGGAGCCGGAGAAGCGGCCATATTGGGCTGGTGGCGGCACCATGGGGCTAGCCGCTGTCAGCACTCCGGTGTACAGTGCCGGCGTAGGACGAGCCGAGAACTGCGGAGGTTGGCGATGAAGAAGGCCGTGATCACCGGCGTCCGTCAAGCCGCCCTGGTGGAGACCACCGACCCCACCCCCCGGGAGGACTGGGCCGTAGTCAAGGTCCACATCGCACCCATGTGTACCGAGTACAAGGCCTTCCTGGCCGGCACACCGCAGGAGTACCTCGGCCACGAGGCGGCGGGAGAGGTGGTGGCCGTGGCTCAGCCGGGCAAGGTGAAGGTGGGCGATCGCGTGGTGGCGATGCCCCTGGCCGGCTGCGGCCGCTGCTATCTCTGTCTATCGGGTGAATACATCCACTGCCAGGACGCTCCCGACTTCGCCGCACTACACGGCAGCCTGGAAGGGACCGCGACCTACGCCCAGTACCTGCTCAAGCAGGACTGGCTCCTCATGCCCATTCCCGACGATCTCACCTACGAGCAGGGGTCGCTCGCCTGCTGTGCCCTGGGACCGTCCTTCGGCGCCTTCCAGCGCCTCGCCCTGAGCGCCCTGGACACCGTTCTCATCACCGGCCTGGGACCGGTGGGGCTGGGCGCTGTCGCCAACGCGCTCTTTCGCGGGTCTCGTGTGATCGCGGTGGAGTCGCAATCGTGGCGCGCTCGCCGGGCACTGGATATGGGCGCCGAGATCGTGCTCGACCCCGCCTCGCCCGACATCAAGGGCGAGATCTTGGAGCGCACCGGCGGCCGCGGCGTCCACTGCGCCCTAGACTGCTCCGGAACTGTGCCGGCCCAGCGCCTCTGCCTGGAAGCCACTCGCCGCCGGGGGCAAGTCGCCTTCGTCGGCGAATGCAGTGACGAATTGAACCTGCAGGTCAGCCCCGACCTACTGCGTAAGGGGCTTACCATCCACGGCTCCTGGCACTACAACCTCAACCACTACGCCGGCATCGTTGAGGTGATCCGCCGGTCGCCGCTGATGAGTATGCTCGTGAGTCACACACTGCCCTTGAGCGAGGTACAGGACGCTCTCACGCTCTCCGCTTCGCCGGAGCACGCCAAGATTCTGCTACAGCCGTGGGCCTAGCTCCGCGGACCATCCACGGGCGGATTGTTCGCCGCTGTTGGCGCAGGCTATAATCGGCCCATCACTCCCGCCGAGGTCGCTCCCTGACGGTCTATGTAGTCGTCCCCACATATAACGAAGCTGAGAATCTGACCGCCCTTGTGGGCGAGCTTCTGAGCTTGGGCGTCCCTGGTCTGCGCGTTCTGGTGGTAGACGACGCCTCGCCCGATGGAACTGGGGCGATCGCCGACGGGCTGGCGGCCGAGCACCCCCGCGTCGTCGAGGTCATGCACCGGGCCGGCAAGATGGGGCTGGGGACCGCGTATGTGGCCGGTTTCCAGCATGCCCTCCGCTCCGGCGCCGACTACGTCGTCCAGATGGACGCCGACTTTTCACACTCGCCCGCCTACATTCCGTCGTTCATAGAGGCGGCCAGACGCTACGACGTAGTGATCGGGTCGCGTTACGTGCCCGGCGGCAGCACCGACGAGCGCTGGAGTTTCTGGCGCTACCTGCTCTCCTGGTGGGCCAACCAGTGCTACAGCCGGCTCATCCTCGGCCTGCAAGTGCGCGATGCCACTGCCGGCTTCAAGTGCTTCCGCCGCGCCGTCCTGGAGACCATCGATCTCAGCAGCGTCGGGTCCAGCGGCTACATCTTCCAGGTGGAGATGGCCTACCTCTGTCAGAAGCTCGGCTTCAGTGCCCTGGAAGTCCCCATCCACTTCGAGGACCGCCGCATCGGACGCTCCAAAATGAGCGTACCGGTCAAATTGGAGGCCGCCTGGCGCGTCTGGCAGATCCGCTGGCGCTATCGTCACCTGGGCCCGGTCGCGAGCGATGAGCCCGGCGGAGCTACCGGCGTCCGACCGTGAAACGCCGCGGCGACGCCCTGGCCATAGCAGTGCTGGCCCTCCTGCCATTTCTGTACTTCTGGCCGGTTGTCTTTGGGGGAGCAACGCTCGTTCCGGCGGACAACCTGCTCGCCTGGGAGCCCTGGCGGAGCACGGCTCCCGACGGTACGTCGCTCGTCCCCCACAATGAGCTCCTCAGCGACCTGGTGCTGGAGAACTACGCCTGGAAGCTCTTCCTGCGCGACTGCCTCTCCGAGGGTGAGTTGCCCCTCTGGAACCCTCAGATCTTCACCGGCGTGCCCTTCCTGGCCGCCGGGCAGCACTCGGCCCTCTATCCCCTCAGCCTGATCTTCCTGGTTCTCCCCCTGACCCAGGCTTACGGCGTCTTCTCGGCGCTCCAGCTGAGCCTCGCCGCTGTTGGAATGTACCTGCTCCTGCGCGCTCTGCGGGCGCGCCCCGGCGCCGCCTTCATCGGCGGGATCGCATACGCTTTCAGCGCCTTCATGCTGGTCAGCGTGGGCTTCACTATGATGATCGCCGCCGCTGCTTGGCTGCCCTGGTGCCTCTTCTGCCTGGAGATGCTCATCCGCCGCACCTCCCGGCCGGGCGCCAAGCTTCGCAGTGGAGCGCTCTGGATGGTCGGCGGAGCCGTCTGCCTCGGCTTGCAGGTCCTCGCCGGCCACATCGAGATCACCTACTACGTACTGCTGGTCATGGGCCTGTACACCGTCTGGCGGCTGGCCCAGGAATGGCTCCGGCGCCGTCGGGTGCCCTGGCGCCCAGCCGGGCTGGCCCTGTCGCTGGCCGTGCTCGGTGTCGCCCTGGCCGCGGTCCAGCTACTGCCACTGTACGAGTTGGTGCAGACCAACTTCCGGTCCGGTGCCGCCGGCTACCAGGTCACCTATGGAGACGTGGTGGGCTGGGCCTACCCCTGGCGCCAAGCCGCTACCTTTGTGATGCCCGATCTGTTCGGCAACCCCAGCATCCACTCGTACCTCGACCTGATGACGCTGCGCACCACTCCCATCACCGTCAACGCCCTGGGCGAGCCCATTACCGAGGCCGCCTGGGGCAAGGGGCTCTCCACCTGGAAGAACTACGTCGAGGCCGGTTCGTACGTTGGCATCCTGCCGTTGCTGCTGGCGCTGCCGGCTCTGGCCTCGCGCCGTTTCCGCGGCAGCGCGCTCTTCTTTGGCCTCCTGGCAGTGGCCTCATTGCTGCTGGTCTTCGGGACCCCGCTCTACCGTCTGGTCTTCCTGCTGCCGGGCATTGACCAGCTGCATTCGCCCTTCCGCTGGGTCTTCCCCTACACACTGAGCCTGGCCGTGCTGGCCGGGCTGGGCCTCACGGCGCTCAGCGATGCCGGAGAGCGCCTGAGCCGCCGACTGGCGAACCTAGTGAGTCGCCTCTCGCTGGCCGCCGGAGCCGCGGTTCTCGTCGGCCTGGTGGCGGTGGTGATCTATCCCGCCCCCTTCGCCACCTTAGCGGAGCGGGTGCTCGCCACCTCCGAGCTCACCCAGCGTGGCTTCGCCGGCGGCGCCATGCTGCTCTCCTATCAGGCCCGCAATCTGCTCATCCTCGCACTCGGTCTCCTTGGCGGTGGCATCACCCTGCTGGCAACCATCCGTGGCTGGCGGCTGCCCCTTCCCGGCCGCCCCTCGGCTCCGGCCGCCTGGCCCCTGATCGGCGGCATCGCCCTGGTGACGGACC
Source organism: Anaerolineae bacterium (assembly GCA_012719195.1). Classification (GTDB taxonomy): domain Bacteria; phylum Chloroflexota; class Anaerolineae; order DRVO01; family DRVO01; genus Ch71. The sequence continues at coordinate 3,697 of JAAYAV010000142.1, forward strand.
TGTTCCTCGTCGGGTACGGGTTCTACCCCCGGGCCGATCCGTCCATCCTGGAGCGAGTCCCGCCAGTGGTGAGCTTTCTGCAGGACGATCTTCAGCCCTGGCGCCTGACCACCTACATCGCCCCCGGCGAGAAACCCCTCAACGCCAACGGGGCTATGCTCTACGGCCTCGAGGACATCCGCGGCTACGACTCCATCATCCCGCGCCAGTACGTGGACTACATGGGCGCCCTCGAGACGCAGGACGAACTGCTCTACAACCGCATCGCTCCCCTCTCCGAGGTGGGGGCGCTCGAGTCTCCTTTGCTGGACCTCCTCAACGTGCGCTACGTGCTTACCGAGCAGGAGATCGCAGCGGCCGGCTACGAACTCGTCTACGATGGCGAGCTACGCGTCTATCGCAACCTGGACCACCTCCCGCGCGCCTTCGCCCTGACCGCCGCCAGGCGCGTCCCCAGCGAGAGCATGGTCGCTGCCCTGCAGGCGTCCGATCCCCGGAACGCCGTCCTGCTCGAGGGGCCCGACGAGCAGCTCGGGCAACCGGAAGCGGAGATGGTTCCCGTCAGCTTCCTCCAACGCGAGAACAACGAGGTGCTGCTGCGCGCCAACCTCCCCCAGCCGGCCTGGGTCGTGCTCACGGACGCCCACTTCGAGGGATGGCGGGCCTACGTGCGCCCCTTCGACACCGACGAGCCGGAGACACAGGAGCCAATCGAGCGGGCCTACGGGGCCTTCCGAGCCGTCTACCTACCTGCCGGCGACTGGGAGATCCGCTTCCACTACATGCCCCGCTCCTTCCAGATCGGCCTCTACGGCAGCTTCATCGCCGCGGTGGC
>JAAYAV010000143.1 GCA_012719195.1 Anaerolineae bacterium
CTGGGCGCCTTCGGCGTCGGCATCGGCTACCCCGGCTTCCAGTCCTGGTACGGGCTGTTCAAGGGCGGCCTCTCCGACTTGGCCTACTGGTACTACGACAAGCACGACTTGGTGGAGGCGCTCCGGCAACTGCATGACCGTCAGTGCGAAGTGCAGATGGAGATGGCCCTGCAGGAGAAGCCCGACTTCATTCTGCTGGGCGGCTCGGGCACCATCACCCTGCAGTCGCCTACCATCGCTCGCGAGATCTCGCTGCCCACCATCAGGAAGCTTACCGCCATGGCCAAGCGGGCCGGCGTTCCGACCATGCTGCACTCCTGCGGCAAGGAGCGCGACCTGGTGCGCTGGTGCGCCGAGGAGACGGACCTGGACTGCATCAACCCGCTGGAGATCGCGCCCATGGGGGACTGCGACCTGGCGGGTCTCAAGCGCGACCACGGCGGCCGCATCGCCCTGATGGGCAACCTGCACACCACCGAGGTGATGCTTCGGGGATCAGTCGAGGATGTGATGCAGGCATCGCGGGACGCCATCGAGGCGGCAGCGGTGGGCGGCGGCTTCATCCTCTCCACCGGCGACCAGTGCGGTCGCGATACTCCCGACGAGAACCTGCGCGCCATGGTCCGGGCGGTGGAGCAGTACGGCGGGTACTAGGCGGAGTGGATGGTGTGTAGTGGCCAGTGGCCAGTGGTCAGTGCGGAGGAGTCATCCACTAGCCACTGTCCACTGATCACTATACACCGACTGCCATCTTCTCAGCGTTCTCTGTGTCCTCAGCGGTGAGTTCTCTCTTGACGGACCGAACATATGTTCGTATACTGTGGTCATGATCCGCTCGCTGGACACGCACGAGAAGGTCGAACTGTTGGTAGGAGCGGCCTGGGCCGAGTCCAGCCGCTTTGAGCCGGCGAGCCCGGCTACACGCGATTTCGCCGGTGAGGTCTTCCTGGCGAAGGCTCGCCCCCGCAATGTCCCCCTGCTCAAGGTACTCCTCAGCAACGCCTGCCAGAACGACTGCGCCTACTGCGCTACTCGGGCGAGCGCCTCGGTGCGCCGGTGCAGCCTCTCCCCCGACGAGCTCGCGCGGTCCTTCGATTTGATGCGTCGTAGCGGCCTGGTGGAGGGCCTTTTCCTCAGCTCCGGCCTCTGTGGCGACGCTGTCCGCACCCAGGATCGCCTGCTGGACACGGTGGAGATCGTGCGCAGCCGGTACGGCTTCCAGGGGTACGTCCACCTCAAGATCATGCCGGGCGCAACGGCCGACCAGGTCGAGCGCGCCGGCCTCATTGCCGACCGGGTGTCGGTGAACCTGGAGGCGCCCAACCCGGAGCGCCTGGCCATGATCGCTCCCGACAAGCAGTTCGGGAATCTGCTGGACCTGGTGGGGCGCATCGGCAGGCTTCAGTCTCGGCGCGCCGGGTATGCGCCGGCCGGGCCCACCACCCAGTTCGTCGCCGGTTCGGCGGGGGAAAGCGACCGCGAGTTGCTGTCCTGCGCCGGCATGTTGTACCGCCTCCACGGTCTCCGCCGCGCCTACTACAGCGGCTTCCGGCCCGTGGCCGGCTCTCCCTTAGAGGAGGTGCCGCCCATGTCCCTGTCGCGGGAGCACCGCCTCTACCAGGCCGATGCCCTCCTGCGCCAGTACGGCTTCAGCGCCGAGGAGATGGCGTTTGATGATAGCGGCGGTCTGGACGGACGGGCCGACCCCAAGCTGGCCTGGGCGCTGCGGCACCCCGAGGCGTTCCCCGTGGAGGTGAACGACGCCGACCGGCGCACTCTGCTGCGCATACCGGGAATAGGGCCGGCGGGCGCCAGGAGGGTGATCGAGGCTCGGCGGCAGGCGCGGCTGCGGGACCTGGGCCAGTTGGAGAGGCTGGGGGTACGGGCCGAGGCGTGCGCCCCGTTCGTGCTTCTGGCCGGGCGGCGGCCGCCGATGCAAGCCACGCTGCCCATGCGTTGGTAGGGGGTCCTCAGGGGTACACGCAACAGGGGCCTCGCACATTGCGAGGCCCCTGTTGCGTGTGCTGAACGACAGTGCCTAGACGACGAACTGGATGATCAGGCCCGCCACGGCCGCTATGCCCAGCATGTAGAGGGTCACCTTTCCGAACCGCCGCGGCAGCAGCCCGGCGGAATAACCTTCCCGGTAGTACGCCTCCAGGAAGATGATCGCAATCAACCAAGCCAGGCCTATGATGACCATGGAGAAGTTGACGGCGGCGGCGCGCCCCCACTTGCCCACGAACCGGACCACCAAGGTCATGATGGCCTGCCGCACGAGCACGAAGTCCAGCAGAGCCAACGCCGCCGAGACGATCCAGGCGCCGTAGATAAGGAAGAACTTGCCGATATTCCTTGCCATAGTTGCTACCATTCAACTGCCTTTCTGACCGCTACTTGGTGAGCTCGACCACTCCTCGGAGCGACAACTCCTCGGCGAAGTGGCAGGCCACGAAGTGGTCCTTCCTGACCTCGCGGAGGGCGGGCTCTTCCTGAGAGCAGAGCGCCTGGGCGTAGCGGCAACGAGGATGGAAGTAGCAGCCGCTGGGCGGATTGGCCGGGTCGGCCACTTCGCCCTCCAGGATGATCCGGTTCTTCTCCATCCGCGGATCCGGCCGAGGCACGGCGGAAAGCAGCGCCTCGGTGTAGGGCATCAGCGGGTTCATGTAGAGCTCTTCCGTCTCAGCCGTCTCCACCAGCTTGCCCACGTACATCACGGCGACGGCGTCGCTAACGTGTTCGACCACGCTCAGGTCGTGTGCCACGAAGAGGTAGGAGAGGTGCATCTCTTCCTGCAGGTCCTCCAGCAGGTTGAGCGTCTGGGCCTGGATGGACACGTCCAGAGCGGAGACGGGCTCGTCGCAGACAATGAGCTGCGGGTTGAGCGCGAGGGCGCGAGCGATGCCGATTCTCTGGCGCTGACCGCCGGAGAACGCGTGCGGGTACCGGCGCATGTACTCCGGACGGAGACCCACGCGGCGCAGCAGTTCGGCGACGCGGTCTTCCAGGGCCGAGCCCCTGGCCACCTTGTTGACTACGAGCGGCTCGCCGACGATGTCCAGGAGGGTCATGCGGGGGTTCAGGGAGGAGTACGGGTCCTGGAAGATCATCTGCATGTTACGCCGCATGTGGCGGACGGTTTCCTTGTCCGCCTTGACGACGTCGATGGGGCCGAGGTCCTGGTCACGGAAGATGACCTCGCCGCTGGTCGGTTCGATCGCCCGGAGGATGGAGCGTCCGGTGGTGGTCTTGCCACAACCGCTCTCTCCCACCAGGCCGAGCGTCTTCCCCTCGGGGACGGAGAAGGTGACCCCGTCCACGGCCTTCACGTAGCCGACGACGCGGCGCATGAAGCCACGCACGATGGGGAAGTGCTTCTTCAGGTTACGGACTTCCAGGATGGGCTTGGTGCCGTTTCCGTTGCTGTTTGCTGCTGCCATTTGTCGCTCTCTCTCCCTCACTCGCCCTGGTCGTACAGCAGGCAACTGACTAGGTGACCGTTACCCACGTCCACCATCTTCGGTTCCTGGACGTTGCACACTCCCGGCATGTAGCTCGGACACCGGGTGTGGAAGGTACATCCGGACGGGATGTTGTACGGATCCGGAACCATGCCCTTGATGGTCTCGAGCTTTGCGGTGCTCTTCTGGCCGATCTTGGGGATGGAGCGGAGCAAGGCGCGGGTGTAGGGGTGCTTAGGATCGTGGAACACATCGTCGATGCTGGCTCTCTCGACGACCTTGCCCAGGTACATCACGATCACTTCCTCGGCCATTTCGGCGATCACGCCCAGGTTGTGGGTGATGTACATGATCGCCATCCCCATCTCGGCCTGGAGGTCGCGCATCAGGGTGAGGATTTGGGCTTCGGTGGTCACGTCGAGGGCGGTGGTGGGCTCGTCGGCGATGAGCAGGCTTGGCTGGCAGGAGAGCGCCATAGCGATCATGGAGCGCTGACGCATTCCGCCGGAGAGTTCCCAGGGATAGCGGTTGATGACGTCCTCGGCGCGCGGCAGGCCGCAGTGACGGAGCATGTCGACGGCGATCTCACGCGCCTCTTCCTCGGTTACTTCCTGGTGCAGGAGGATGGCTTCCATGATCTGGTTGCCGATGGTGTGCACCGGTGAGAAGGAGGTCATGGGCTCCTGGAAGATGAGGGCGATCTCGGCCCCGCGGATGGAGCGGATCTCGTCGCCCATGGCATCGAGCTTGGTGAGGTCAATCACCGTCTTGGCCTCGCTGGAGCCGTTGCCGCCGGAGTAGCGATGGAAGAGGATGCTACCCTCCACGATGCGGCCGGGGCTGGGCACGATGCGGAGGATCGACTGCCCGGTCACGCTCTTGCCGCAACCGCTCTCCCCCACTACGCCGAGCGTTTGGCCTCGCTTAATGTCGAAGTCGACCCCGTCGATCGCCCGTACTGTCCCCTCATCAAGGAAGAAGTACGTCTTGAGGTCCCTGACCTCAATGAGAAGGTCCCTCTCCTTCTGTGCCGTCGCCATCTCTTCTACCTCTCGTAAGGTTCGGAAGCAGCCCTGCCTCGCCGCCGGTGGTGATGGGCGACAGGCCTTCACCGCAACGGGTCGCCGCTGCCGGTGCTTAGCCGTCCGGGCCGGCCGGAAGGTGGGCCCGGGCTCCGACTGAGGCCCCACGTCCACGTGCGGAAGGGGGACCGAGTGTGGTCACATCTCGCGACCGAATGTCGTAGTATTGCGCCTGAGCCGCGGACTGTCAAGGCCCGATGGACGCAATGACGAGCCAGACCATTATCTGCTAGCGGCTCTCCCCCAGACAAACTGACGGCCGTGTGCTTCGAGAGCGGCGTCCTCTAGCGGCTATTATGGGTGTCGATTACTGGTTCCGCAAGGGAGCGCCGCTTGCGCCCGCGTCAGGCGCTGTCATTCGGCGCTAGGTGACGCTGGCGGACCGTCTCGAATAGCACTACGGAGCCGGCCACGGAGGCGTTCAGGGAGCCGACGTGGCCCCGCATGGGCAGGGACAGCAGAGCGTCACAGGTCTCTCTCGTCAGGCGACGGAGCCCCTCGCCCTCGCTGCCCACCACCAGCACTACCTTACCGGTGAGGTCGACCTCGGTGTACGGCCGAGCAGCCGGATCGCGCTCCAGCCCGTAGACGAAGTAGGCGGACTGTTGCAGCTGCTGCAGGGCGCGCCGCAGATTGACGACCGTCGCCACCCGCAGGTGCTCGGCCCCGCCGGCGGAGGCGTGGCTGACGACCGGGGTGATGGCGACCTGACGGCGGTCCTGGAGGAGCACCAGGTCCGCGCCGGCTGCTTCGGCCGAGCGCAGAAGGGCTCCGACGTTCTGTGGGTCCTGTACGAGGTCAAGGGCGAGCACCAGGGGCTGCGGTCGCCTTTCGAGCCACTGGAGAGCGTCGGTGAACTCCACGTAGGGGTAATCCCCCACTTCGAGCCCGATCCCCTGGTGCTGCGCGGTCTGGCGGTCGAGTAACGACCGGTCTATGCGGCTGATGGGGACGGCGGCGTTCTGCGC
>JAAYAV010000144.1 GCA_012719195.1 Anaerolineae bacterium
TCCGCCGTCACGCTGATACCGTTGCAGAACTGGTATCCCTCGTCTAGCCGCACTACCTCGCCGTCGGCCCGGCGACAGAACACCTCTCCCACCGGCTTCTCGGCGCTGGAGCCGGCAGGCGCGGTGAAGTAGAGGTTGCCCTTGGAGTCGAAGTAGAGGTCGTTGCAGCCGCGGATCGGCGCGCCATCGAACTCGGTCACCATCGGTTCGATCTCGCCCCTAGGGCTCAGGCGCAGGATGCCCAGCTTCATATCGGCCAGCCACAGGTTGTTCTCTCGATCGCACTGCAAGCCGGCCGGAATTCCTCCCGTATCGGCCCAGGTGGACACCTCGCCCTCGTCGGTGACGCGCACCACCAGGCCCCGATCCGGTACCACCATGAAGAAGCGTCCCTTCAGGTCGAAGACCGGACCCTCCGCCCCCGGCAGCCCTTCCGCGATCAGGGTGAAATCGAGCTTCATGGCCTCCTCCTTCACTGCCCCGGACTCATGCTGCTGCGCACCAGGCGTGCCTTGGTTTACACTGGGGCGGCAGACGCGTCAAGACTGAGGGCAGCGTCCGTCGGGAACCCGTTCGTCGCCCGCGGCCGAAGGAGTGCGAACCAGATCGTGACCATCCGCAGACAGGTACTGAAGATGATGAGCCGGCTCGAGGATCGGGCGGACGACCTCCGCTACCGCTTGCGTCGACGCCTTGGGCGCGGTCGGCCGGTCGAGATCGTGCCCTATCGGGGCTACGGCCGCCGCGGGAGGATCTGGATCAAGGGACGCGTGCTCGAGGACCGGAACGTGCCGCCGGCCCGCCTCGATGACAGCGCCTGGGACAACCTGCGCAGCATGCTCCGCCGCGCCCGAACCAACGAGATCCCCGAGGCCCTGGTCCGAGTGCGGTTCCGCGGCCACGAGCAACTGGCGCGGGCCAATCGAGAAGGCTACTTCGAGCTCTGCCTCAATCTCCAAGACGAAGGCGCCGCGAACGGCCTCTGGCGCACAGTCGAACTGGAACTAGTGGAACCTGAACTGCCGGGGCGTTCCCCGGTCTACGCCACCGGTGAGGTGGAGTGGCCGTCCGAGACGGCCCGGTTCGGCATCATCAGCGATATAGACGACACGGTGATCCACACCCACGCTCACCATTGGCTGCCCATGGCTCGGACCGTGCTGCTCGGCAACGCCTACACCCGACTGCCGTTCCCCGGCGTCGCCGCCTTCTACCGGGCTCTGCAGCGCGGTTTCACCACCTACCCGGGCAACCCGCTCTTCTACGTGTCCAACGGACCCTGGAACTTGTACGACCTGGTGAACGAGTTCCTGGTCCTCAACGACATCCCCGTCGGCCCCGTCATCATGCGCGACTGGGGGCTCACCGAAGAGGGGTTGTGGCCTTTCCGGCCGCGTGGGCACAAACTGGAGGCCATCCGGCGCATACTCGAGTTCTACTCCGACCTGCCTTTCATCTTGGTGGGAGACAGCGGCGAGAAAGACCCAGAGATCTACCGAGAGGTGGTAGCGCTGTACCCGGGCCGCATCTGGGCCGTGTACATCCGGGCCGTCGGCGACCACCGCTCCCCCCTGGACAAGCGCGGTGAAGAGCGCATCCGCGCCCTGGAAGCCCTGGCGCAGGATGTGGCCCACGCCGGCAGCCGGCTCGTCCTGGGGGAGACAACCCTACCCCTCGCCGAGCACGCCGCCCAGCAGGGTTGGATCAGCGCCGATGCCGTCGACGAGATTCGCGTTGAGGTAGTGGCGGGCGAGTAGTCGGCCCCGTTCGGCCGGCCTTGAGCCAGCCGCTGAGGAGCGGCATAATGGCGCCGGCCGCAGCCAGCGGAGTCACAGAGGGAGGATCACATGCAGTCCATCGGCATTGCCGCGCAGCTATACACCGTCAGGGAGTTCATGAAGACGCCCGAGGAGATCGCTCGCGGCCTGAATCGCGTTCGAGAGATCGGCTACCGTGCCGTACAGGTCTCCGGCATCGGCCCCATCGAACCAGCCGCCCTCAAGCGCCTGCTCGATGGCGAAGGCCTCATCATGTGCAACACCCACACGGCAGTAGACCGGCTCTGGAACGACATCCAGCCCGTCATTGACGAGCACCACCTCTGGGAGTGCAAGCACGTCGCCATCGGCGGGCTGCCCAAGGAATACCGCCTGGGCGCCGATGGCTACCGGCGCTTCGCCCGCGAGGCCAGCGAGGTGGGTCACAAGCTGAGAGAGGCCGGCCTCACCTTCAGCTACCATAACCACAGCTTCGAGTTCGAGAAGTTCGACGGCCGCACCGGCCTGGACATCCTCTACTCCGAGAGCGACCCCCGCTACCTCATGGCCGAGATAGACACGTATTGGGTGCAGCACGGCGGGGGCGATCCCATGGCCTGGATCCGCCGCTTCTCCAACCGAATGCCGGTGGTCCACTTCAAAGACATGGTGATCCTCAACGGGGCGCAGACCTACGCCGAGATCGGCGAAGGCAACCTCAACTGGCCTGCCATCATCGCGGCTTGCGGCGAGGTAGGCGTGGAGTGGGCGGCGGTGGAGCAGGACGTTTGCCAGCGCGACCCCTTCGAGAGCCTGGCCATCAGCTACCGCAACCTCAAGGCCATGGGCCTGAGCTAGCACGA
>JAAYAV010000018.1 GCA_012719195.1 Anaerolineae bacterium
CGCGGGTTCAGGCGGCGGGAGACCACGTCGGCGAGGCGGTTCCCCACGAAGACGAAGACGGCGGTGAAGATGGCGATGCCCAGGAGGAGGGGCACGTCGCTGCGCAGTCCTGCCTGCACGGCGGCTCCCCCCAAGCCGGGGTAGGCGAAGACCGTCTCGGCGAGAACGGCGCCGCCGAACAGCTCACTGAAGGAGGCGAACTGCAGGGTCACGGCCGGGATGGCGGCGTTGCGCAGGCCGTGATGCCAGACGACGCCCCATTGGCTTTCGCCGCGGGCGCGGGCGAAGCGAGCGTACTCGCTGTCGAGCACGTCCAGCATCTTCTGCCGCGTGTGCAGGGTGAGGTTGGCCACTCCCAGCACCGCCAGGGTGGCCACCGGCAGGGCCAGGTGCCGCAGGCGATCGGCGAGGGTAACTTGCGCCAGGGGAACGCCGGGCGGGGTGGCGCAACAGGCCGGCGAGACTCTCAGCCAGACGGCGAAGATCAGGAGCAGCAGCATGCCCATCCAGAAGGTGGGCAGGGAGGAGAGAATATAGGAGTACCAGCGCAGAAGGTGGTCGAGCCACTTCCAGGGAGAGGCGGCCGCCGTCACCCCGAGGGCGAACCCGAGTATCCCGGTGACGATCCAGGCGCTGCCCATCAGGGCGAGAGAAGCGCCGAAGCGCTCGCCGATGACGTCGGCGACGGGGCGGTTGTAGATCATGGAGGTGCCCAGGTCGCCCCGCGCCACCCGGCCGAGCCAGCGGAAGTAACGCGTCAGGGGCGGGTCGTTCAGGCCCCAGCGCGCCGCGATGCGTTCCCGCTGCTCCGGCCCCACCCGCGCCAGATCGGCCCCCACATAGGCGTTGACCGGGTCCACCGGCGAGAGCATCACCAGCACGAAGCTAAGGGTGGCAACGAACCAGATGAGGCTGAGCAGGCGCGCCCCCAAGAGAAGGGCACGCCCCAGTGGGTGAGGCCGCCGCCCAGCGGGGGGCGACGGCTGCTCGTATGGTGCGGCATCCACGGTCACGGGCAGATCCAGGTCCACTGCTCCACGTTGGCGGTGATGGGCCAGCCGTGGCCGTGGGGGCCGGTCTGCGGCTCGCCCAGGTCCAGGCAGGTGTCGCGAAAGTATACGTGATCGACACTGACCAGCCAGGCCCAGGCGGCATCGCCCTGCTGGGCCACGCCGGCCTCGCCGTCCCACTGCGCCTGCTGCCAGGCGGCGAGGGCGGCTGCCTCGTCGGGCGCGGCCAAGGCGGCGTCCAGGTGGGCGTCCACCGCCGGGTTGCTGTAGAAGCCGGCGTTGTACCAGCCCTGCCCAACGTAGGAGGAGTGGAAGAGGTTGTAGAGCTCGGTGGGGTCATGGCTGCCCCAGCCGAAGAGGACGGGGTTGGCGTGCATGAGGCGCTGCACGTCGTCCCAGGTGCGCGTCTCCACGGTGACCTGGATGCCCAGCGGCTTCACGGCGTCGGCCACTGCCAGGGCCAGCCCCTCGCGCAGGGCGCTGCCCGCCGGGGCGAGCAGGGTTAGCCGCGCCTCCAGGTCTCCTTTGGTGAGGACGCCGTCCACCAGCTCCCAGCCGGCCTCGGCCAGCTCGGCGGCGGCCGTCTCCGGGTCGGCGTCGGCGAACTCGACCGCCGGGTTATGCCACGGGGTGTTGTGGGCGGGGCCGAAAGCGGGGGCGCCGTACCCGGCGAGCACGCCGCGCACCAGCGCATCACGATCCATGACATAGGCGATGGCGCGGCGGATGGCCGGGTCGGCGGTGACGTCGTTGCCGATGGGGTAGCCGTCGGCGGTGGCGCTACCGTCGTCGGGCACCATGGGGAACCCGACGCCGAAGTACTCCACCGCCGGGACCACCTGGCGCTCCATGCCCTCGATCGTCTGGTCCACCTGGGCGCGCGGCGCGACCACCAGGTCCACCTGGCCGGCGCGGGCGGCATTCATGGCGGCGTCCTCGTTCAGGAAGAGGAAGGTGATGCGCTCGATGTCGAGGGGGCCGCCGTAGTAGTAAGGGTTGGCCTCCACGATCAACTGCTGTCCTTGCTGCCATTCGACCAGCTGGTAGGGGCCGGAGCCCACCGGCTTGGTGGCGTAGTCGGGCCCGTAGAGGGTCTGAGGCACGATGCCGATGGTGGCCAACCGCTGGCGGAAGGTGCTTTGCGCCCCGCGGAGGCGGAACACCAC